>CAYGGS010000027.1:0-11821 GCA_964349545.1 uncultured Gammaproteobacteria bacterium | reverse complement strand
GTCCCAGCTCATCCTCGGCGCAGATCATGCCGTGCGACGCCACGCCGCGGATGCTTCGCGGTTCGATCGTCATGCCGTTCGGAAGCCATGCCCCGACGAGCGCGACGGCCACCTTCTGCCCGACCGCGATGTTCGACGCGCCGCAGACGATCTCCTGGGGTTTCCCGTTCTTTTCAACGACGACGAATGCAAGGCGCAGCTTGTCCGCGTTCGGGTGCGGCCGGATGTGGACGATCTCGCCGACCACGACCTTGTCGTAGGTCTTCTTCCGGTCGATGAGCTCCTCGACCTCGATCCCGGCCATGGTAAGCCGGTCCGTCAGCGTCTGCGGCGGGACGTTCACCTTCACGAGTTCCTTCAGCCAGGAGAGGGGTACGTTCATCCCGTTAGAGAGTTAATGACAGTTGCCCTCATTGTTTTTTATGCACTTCATCGTATTTAAATCAGCCCCTCTAACGGGATCATGCAGCACCTCGTACGTCATCGCGTTCCTGCTCGGTCTCGAGCGCGGCAATGACCATATCGAGAATCGTGTCACCATCGGAAACCTGTTCGTCAGTCACGGGCTTTCCTGATTCGACCGTCGGCTTCAACATCGCGATAAAACGAAATATCTGCTCCTTGTGCATCGGATCACGAACGAAATGCTCGGCGGCCAGCTCGGCTCCCTGCATCGTCGAGGTCGACCATGCGATGCGACGTTTGTTCTTCGAACGTCGTTCGAACTCGACGGTCTTCTCCGGCGGATCGCCTGCCATCGGATAATCTTCCTTCTTGAGCCAGTCTTCCGGCATATCAACGTAGTTATGGCGCAGATCACGAAACATGGCCAAGAGCCGCGCACGCATCTGCACTTCGGATTCTTGAACCGGGGTCACGGTGATCTCTTGTACTTCCTCGCTCGATCGCGGTTTTCGCCTTTCGTCCATATCAGAATTGTTTAAGGAAATCGAGGTTGCCGCCGTAGGACAGCCGGATATCGTTCACGCCGTAGGACAGCATCATCTGACGGTCGACGCCCATGCCGAACGCGAACCCGCGCCACTTTTTCGGGTCGAGCTTCATGCTTTTCAGCACGTTCGGGTGCACCATGCCGGCACCGAGCATTTCCATCCACTCCGTCCTTCCGTTGATGTGCCATTGCATGTCGAGTTCGATCCCGGGCTCAACGAACGGAAAGAAGCTCGGACGGATCCGCACCTTCACGTCGTCGCCAAACATGCGCTTAAAGAAGACGTGCAGCGTACCGACGAGGTGCGCCATGGTCAGGTTGCGGTCGATCGCGATGCCGTCGCACTGCGTGAACATCGATTCGTGCTTCGCGTCCGTCGCCTCGCGGCGGTACACGCGCCCGATCTCGACGCACTTGAGCGGCGGCTTCCGGTGGAACAGCACCGAGCGCGACTGCACGGTCGAGGTGTGCGTCCGGAGCACGAGGTCAGGACGACCCTTGATGAAGAAGGTGTCCTGCATGTCGCGGGACGGATGGTCCTTCGGGAAGTTCAGCGCCTCGAAGTTGTACCAATCCTCCTCGAGCTCCGGCCCCTCGTGCACGTCGTACCCGAAGCTCCGCCACACGTCGAGCATACGGCGGCTGTATGCCGTGATCGGGTGGAGGTGGCCGCGCACCGGCCGCTCGCCGGGCAGGGTCGGATCGAGGGTCTGGTGGCGCTCGCCGGAACCCTTGCGCCGCTCGGCCAGCGCGCGCTCGATCGCGGCATGGACGTCCTGCGAAAGCTTACCGAGCTTCGGACGGTCGGCTGCCGGCCGCGACGATACCTGCTTCATGAGCGCCGTCAGCGTACCGCTCCGCCCGATGAAGGACGACTCGACACGGTCGAGCTGCGACGGTTCGGCCGCGGCAATGACCGCAAGCGCCTCATCACGGAGGGCGTTGAGCTCACGCTCCATGGGCGCCTCCCTGCGATGCATGGCGGCCGGACGTCGTCCGTGCGGCGAAGAACGCCTCGACGAGCGTGAGGAACGTGAGGAGCAGCAGCGCGGTCCACCACGTGAAGTACCCCCGCGACTGAAGGATCAGGCTCCCCGTCAGCAACGCGGCGATCAGGATCGCCTGCCGGAAGGAAAGCGCGACCAGCCTGAAGGCGATCTCGTGACGCTGAAAGATTCGCCGAGCGAGATACCCGACGATGGATGCGATGCCGAAGATGACGAGGAAGAAGCTTACGAAGAACAGCACCACGCCGACCATGCCGGACACGTGGGGATTGAGGAACAACAGTACCATGACCCATGAGGCTGCTGCGATGGCGGTACCGGTTCCCATGATGATGAAATATCGGTTGAGAGGCATGTTTCTTTGGCTCTGACGGCTCCCTGTTCGGAGCATACCGCGCAGCTTCTACCCATCGATCGTACCATTTTTTCATCGATTTCACAACTGTTTTTTCCACTTTTCTGAAAAAACGTTTAATATGCCGACTTTTCCACAATCACTTGACCGCCGGTTATCCGCATTGTGTGGTATACTACGGCAACCAGAACTAGCATTATCTTTGGACAACACCTTATGGAAACACAAAAGAACACCTCGGGACCATCGAACAACGGCAGACAGCCGTTTTTTCAGGATACGCAGAAATTGACGTTTGCGTTCGGTCTGTCGGCCGGGCTCGCCTTCATGGCCATCGTCGCCCTCGTCGTTGTTGTGGTGAACAACGGCACAGGAACAACGAAGAAGAACACGAACACGGCGGTCGCCAATACGAACGCTGACACGTCCGCTGCGGACGCGACGCTCTATGACGCGGTCCGTATCGCGAGCACGATCGACGGCATGGACATGTCTGATTTCCAGTCATGTCTGGCTGATTCCAAGACCACGCAAGCGGTGACTGACGATATGACCAGTGCGACCACGGCCGGAGTGCAGGGCACCCCGACCTCGTTCGTGAACGGTACCGAGGTATCCGGCGCGCTCCCCTACGCGCAGCTCAAGACCGCGATCGATGCGGCGATTGCCGGTACGAAAGGAACCGCGGCCGTCCCGGCGGTCACGAAGGACGACCACCAGAAGGGCGCGAAGAACCCGAAGGTCACGCTCATCGAATACTCCGACTTCCAGTGCCCGTACTGCCAGCAGTTCAACACGTCGGTCCAACAGGCGCTCAACGAATACTCGGACAAGCTCATGGTCGTGTTCCGCCACTTCCCGCTCGAGTCGATCCACCCGTACGCGCGTTCGCTCGCCGAAGGATCAGAATGCGCAGGCCAGCAGGAGAAGTTCTGGGAGTTCCACGACGCCGTGTTCTCAGGCGCATAATTTCGTCCAACAACAAAGAACGACCGCGAGGCCGTTCTTTTTATGTATCTAACGCTTTCGTTCCGCCGAATAGAGCGGGCCGACGTCGACCGGAACGTCGGGGAATCCGCGGTCGAGACACTCGAGCAATTTATTCTTGATAACTTCCGGCTGCAGCTTGATCCCTACGATGCGTTCCAAAGGAATCCATATCGGTTCATAGGTGCCACGCTTCGCCCTGCGCTCCGGATCGTTCTCTTCCGCGTCAGACGGAAGCATGACAGGCACCTTCGGCGCAGCGACGAGAAAGTAGTGCTGCGTATTTCCCTGCGGCGTCTGGCCGAATATGACTTCTTTCTTCACCGTGACCTGCAGACCGGTCTCCTCCCGCAGCTCTCGGCACACCGCGGACATTGGATCCTCCCCCGCTTCGATACCGCCGCCGGGGAACACGTAGTATTCCCCGTACTCCGGGTGCACCCGTCGGATGACGAGCACGTGATCATCGGCGATGGCGATAGCGGCTGCGCGGTCACGGTACCGAAGGGTCCACGCCATAGTGTTAACGGTGTCGGTACTTCTTCGTCAGCATCTTCCAGTTGATCGCGTCGGCTACCTCGAGCAGCGGCAGCCGGTGCTTCGTCCTCTTGCCGTACCAGATGAGCGCGCCCATGTCCTTCGGGTAGCACTTGCCGCTGTAGCCGCGGAACCCCTCGTAGAATACGTTCATCCAGCTCGGCGTGATGCGCGCGTCGCGGCCGATCCCCTCCTTCACAAGGTCGTACCGTGCACCGACCCGGCGGCAGGCGTCGTAGACCATGTTGGCGAACACTACTTTCGTCGCGCCGAACGCGTTCGCGAACAGTTTTACCACCTCGGCCTCGGTCGAGGTCATGACCGCTTCGTACGGCGCCTTCGGGAGCATCTTCATCACCAGCTTCGCGGCCCTCCGGTGAGCTGCCGTGTTCCGCGGGATGCCGATGATCTGACGGTCGGGATGGAGGAAATCCCACACGTTCTTCGTGTCACGCAAAAACTCCGGATTGAAGAGCCAGGTATGCTGCGGATATCTTTTTTGCAGCATGACCGTCGTCCCCGGCAGCACGGTCGATTTCAGAACCACGATCTTACGTCCGGTGATCCTCTTCGTGGCATGCTCGAGCGCCGATAGACGGTAGCCTGTCTTCGCGCTGTACGGCGTCGGCACCGTCAGGAACACGACATCCGCGGCATTCACCTTTTTCAAACCATCCCGATACTGATGCAGGCTGTAGATCGCGGCCTTCTTGAACCAGGCACCGACCGCCTTGCCGACCATGCCGTACCCGATGATGCCGACCGTGGGTTGTTTCATGAATTACTCTTGTTATTGGTAATGGTAACGACTGTATTCATCATATCATCACGGAAATCATAAACATACACCCTTGATCTCGATGACCTCACACACGATCGTGTTGCGGCGATAGATTGTTTCAATTTTACGTTGTGATGAAAATACCTTGCTCAGTGGCAGATCCTGAACGGTATATGTAAGCGTTGGAAACGTGCTGCCCCCTTTGATCTTCTTTCGGGAATTCTCCCATCGTTGGCGACGCGCCCAACGCAAGAACGAATATATATACGTGCTGTTTTCGGTTGTTGCGACACATCCCCAGTAATGTGTTTGCCAACAGGGTCGCCTGTTATGCCACACGGTTGCTACACCGCTAAACGGGTTCGAACCGACCCATGCATCTTCCCAGAACCATTTACTCGTTCTTGGGTTTTTCCCTCGGGGATACTGAAGAATATCTACGCCTAGTCGTGCATGACTTTTAATACTTGGTGTTTCTGCGTCATAACCATGACGCTTTGCCTTCTTCATGAAGGTCTTGATTTGCGCCAATGTCGGTTTTTTCATCATGCCGATCTAAACTCGCAAATATTCTTGAAATCGCAGTACTTGCACCATTCGCCCGGCGTCGGTTCGAAATCACCGGATACGATCGCATCGATCTTCGACAGTATCCAGGTCGTCGTCGCTTCCAATTCCTTGTCCGACGGCGACAGGTCGACACCGACGTTATCATCAAGGAAATAGTACGTCAGTTTCCCGACCTTCGCGTTGAGGATGTGCGGGTCCTGTGCCGCGAGCGCGTAGATATACAACTGATACTTGTCCGCACGCTCCATGCTCTCGCGCTTGTGACCGGATTTGTAATCGACAATACCGACGATGTCCTGCTTCGCCACGTCATCATACCCCAATTTGTCGATACGGTCTATCTTCCCGCCGACGACGTACCGGTCGAGCTTCAGGTTGAACCCCTGCTCGAGGCCAAGCACCGTCGGCAACGAACCGATGTTCTTCTCATGGAACGCCTTCAGCGCCGTACGCCCGCGTTCCCTGAACTCGTCGCGCTGCGAGGCGGTGTCGTACCATTGGTCGATGAACGATGATTCGTACAGGGCAAGGAGCTCATCAAGCGTCACTGGCGCATCCTTCTTCACTGCTTTTTTCGCGCCGAAAAGGTCGCCTTGATCGGCCTTCGACCGGTCGCGAACGAGCTCGAAGAACTTCTGGAGCGTCGTATGCATGGTCTCGCCGTAGGAGAACTGCGCATTTCCGCTGACCGGCACCTTCAGGACGTACGAATACCTGAACTGCCAGGGGCACTTCTCGTAGGAACGGAGCGCCGAGAAGCTGAACTTCGTCCCGAGGAACCTGAGGTCGCTCCCACCGACGATCGTCCGTTCCTTGTGCTCCAGCCGTGCCAGCAGCTTCGGCTCCTTCTTCGGGTCCTCCTGGACGAACCCGAGCTCGTAGAGGAACCGCGACGGCTTCTTCGCGCGGACCCCGCCGTAGTCCTCGGCGGCGGTCAGGTACAGGCCGCGCTTCGCACGCGTCATCGCGACGTAGAGAAGTCGGCGCTCCTCCTGCAGGTGCACATCGCCTTCAGGAAGGATCTCCCGGACCAGCGGCTCCGGCACCTCGATCGGATCCTTGCGCTCGGTCGTCGGGAACCGCCGGTCGACGAGCTGAACCACGAAGACATGGCCGAACTCGAGGCCTTTCGCGCCATGCACCGTCATGATACGCACCGCGTCGACGTCCGGCTCGGACGTACCCGCGAGGCTCCCGGCATCGCCCGATTCAAGACGCAGCGCGTGGAACTCGAGGAACTCGCGCACGGTCGCGCGCGGATGCGCCTTTTCGAAGTCGGCGACCTCGCCGAGGAACTTCCGGATGGCCGCGACGCGCTCGACGATGTTCGGCGTGCTGCGCTTGCCCAGGTCCTTCAGCACGCCGGCCTTCTCAAGGAAGAACAGGCACGTCTGCGTTACGGCGTGCGTCCGCGCATACTCGGCCCCGGACCGCACGAGGTGGAGGATCTCATCGATGCCCTTGCGGGACGACGCCGACAGGTTCGGGACGATGCGGCTCTGCACCAGCGTCTGGTAGAGCGAGACGGCCTTCCGCCGCGCGAACGCGTTGAGTTCGATGACGTCCTCCGCCTTCACGCCGAACGAAGGCAGCTCGAGCATCCGGTACAGCGCGGTGCTCTCGTGGTAGTTGTCCAACAGTTGCATGAACGCGACGACGTCGAGGACGTCCGTCTTCCGGTACAACCCCTTCGACGCGACGAACTGGTACGGCACGCCCGCGAGCTCGAGCGCATGGACATACTGCTCGGCCTGGTCGTTCGCGCGCACGAGGACCGCGAACTCCTTCCAGTCGAGCGACTCCGCCTTCTGCAGGGCGACGATACGATCGGCGACGGTCCGCGCCTCCTCCTCCTGCGTCACGGTATGGATGAACTCGACGACACCGGGCTCTGTATCGAATGCAGCGAGCTTCTTTGAAACCGGCTCCACGACAGCCTTCTTTTTCTTTGCACCGGCCTTGTTCGGCGGTTTCACCGCTACGTTGAGCGCGGCCTCGAGCCGGTTCGGGTTGTTGCGCTGGATGAACGCATAGGACAGGTCGAGGATCTGCTGGCGCGAACGGTAGTTCTTCGTCAGCACGACCTGCACGCAGTCCGGATAATCATGCTTGAACTCGATGATGTTCGAGACCGACGCGCCGCGGAACTTGTAGATCGACTGGTCGTCGTCGCCGACCACGGTCAGGTTGTTGCGCGGGGCCGCTAGCAACTTGATCAACTCGAATTGCGCCCAGTTCGTGTCCTGGAACTCGTCGACGAGGACGTACTGGAACTGCTCCTGGTACTGCTTGAGGATCGACGGCCGCTTCTTGAAGAGCGCCAGCGTGTACGTGATCATCGTGCCGAAGTCGAGACAGCCCTCGTCGAGGAGCAGCTGCCGGTAGGTCGCATAGGCCGCGGCGACCTCACCGATACGCTGCGCCTCGGTGATCTCATCGGCTGCGTCGGCGTCCTTCTTCTTCGCGAACTTCTCCTCGTCGCGGTCGAGCTTCAGGCTGCGCGCATACGCGAGGTAGTCCTCGGGCGAGATGTCCTCGTCCTCGAGCCTCGAGAAGTGCCGTACGAGCGCGGCAATGAACCGCGTCGGATTGCCGAGCGGCCGGTAGTAGTCGAGCTCGAACCGGTCGAAGTTGCGGCGCACGAGGAGCCACTGCTCGGTCTGCGACAGGAGCCTGAAATCCGCGGGCAGGCCGATGTCGAGCGCATGTTCACGAAGTACGCGCTCGCAGAACGCATGGAACGTCGACACCCACAGGTTCACGTAGCCGTACGGCAGCAGCTGGTCGACGCGCTCCTCCATCTCGGTCGAGGCCTTGTCCGTGAAGGTCAGCGCGAGGATGCCGTCGGTCGGGACCTTCTTTTCCAATATCAGCCACGCGATGCGCTGTGTGATGACCGTGGTCTTGCCCGTTCCTGCACCGGCCACGATCAAGAGCGGGCCTTCGCCGTGCGAAATGGCGCGCCGTTGCTCGGCGTTCACCGTGTCTGGGATCGTTCCTGCCATGTCCCCATTGTATCAGGAAACTGCGGCAACGGCACGGTCAACGGCGCTGTTCCTTCCCCCACGCCACGATGAGCGCGTGGTACTCCTGGTAGAGCTTCACGTTGCGACGCAGATGCTTCTCGAAGTACGCCCGGTACTCGTCGTAGTCGTCGAACACGACGCCCTTTGTCGCGAGGAACCGCTTCGTGTACGCATCGATGACGAAGATCGGTTTCTTCCCGGCATACAGCAACATCGAATCGGCGGTCTCTTTGCCGATGCCGTGGACGGCCAGTAGCTTCGCACGAAGCGCCATGGTGGGTTCCTTGAACATACTCCTGAAGCTGCCGCTGTACTCCGCCTCCACGAACGTCAGGAATGCCTGCAATTTCAGCGCCTTCTGGTTGTAGTAACCCGATGGCCGGATCAATTGCGCGAGTCGTTTCCGCGGCATTGCAAGAAGTTTGCTGAACGAAAACGCCTTCACAGTGCGGAGGTTGTCCAGCGCCTTCCTCACGTTCTGCCAGCTCGTGTTCTGCGTAAGGATAGCGCCGGCGCACATCTCCAGGCAGGATGCTTCGTACCCCTTCGGTCCGTCGACGGGCCACCAGTGCTGCGCGCCAAAACGGCGCTTGAGCACCGCGTATTCTCGCCGAAGGTCCACACCGCCTCCGCTACGCCACTTTCTCGAAATCGACCTTGCCCACGTCGTCGATGCGCGCGAGCACCTTGATGACCGATACGCCCTCGATGCGCTTCGTAATGTGCGATGCGGCATGAGCCAGGTCCTTCAAGTACCGCGCGCGTTCCTCGTCCTTCGACACAAACGCCTTGGAACCGCCGTACGCACCGCAGTCCATGTGCGCGAGCAGCATGACCTGTTCCGTGCCGTGCAGTTTCTTCGATATCTCGACCTGCCGGTATACCAGCTCCGCAGCATGCGCGTCATACGGTTCCGCTATGTTCTTCTGCGCGCCCGCGAGCGACACAAGGTCATAATCGCCCTTCAGGTCCATCGATTCCAGGAACATGCCGATGTCGTCGATGAACCGGAAATCCATGCACTGCAGAACGAGGGTCGAGCAGGTGTGTTTCATAGGAATTGAGTATAGCAAGTAACTACGACCAATTACAACGCCGCCCCCGAGTCAATGACTCCAAGGGGCGGGAAAAGGAAGACGGTGCGAAGGTTAAACGTCGTGAAACGACGTGTCAGCTCAGGGGTTCGCAGTAGGTCTCGAGGAGCAGAGACATCTCCTCGGGCGTATAGGTGAAGGTGAAACCGCTCGCCTCAGGATGCTCGGTCACCAACCGGTGACCGGAAAGCGACGTGAGGTCGCTGAGGAGAAACAGCTGCCGTACCGACAGCGGAGCGACCTCGTTCGTGAAGTAGTCGCCGCCCCGGAGTGCCGAGGCGAACAGCTGTGGGGCCGTCATACCGTGCCCGTGACCGACCCCGCAGGGCCAGTCCACGTAGCCGTCGAAGCCTGCGAACTCGACGCCGTGCGCTCGCTTGGCCGCGATGGCCTTACGGATCTGATACACCACGGCAGGGAGCTGTGCGTGCTCCGGCGACTCGGGATCCAGCAGCAACATGCCGCCGTGCATCCCGATCATCTGAACGTTCGTCCCGACCCGACCCCAGTAGTGGGTCATACGGTCGCGAAGCTGCGTGTAGTCCGGACACGCAAGCCCCAAACGCGGCGCATCATGGACAGCGGCATGCCCCTTCTTCACGCTCCTGAACACCCCTTCATCAACCGCTGCCCGGATGAAGTGCTCGCTCATCCGGCGATCCGCACAGGTCAAACGCGACATCCGTGTTCCTCCTTGTTCGGCGTGTGTGGCACCTAACCGATCTACGAATCCGTGAACGAAACGAACCGAGAAAAAGTATCGTACATAACCGGACCAATTTTGTCAATACAAAAACCAAGAAATCTTCTGATCTTGGCCATTGTCCTGTTCGGGAAAGCCTTCAGCCTATCCCTTCCGGATCCCTTCCTGCGTAATGCCAGCGTGACCGCGGTGCCTGTATTTTCTGACGATGCGGAGCCGGTTGAGCTCACGTTCGAGCTGTGCCGCGATCTTCGCGTACTCGACGTTGTCGGCAGCCTTGGTCCTAAGCTCCTCTGCGCGCTTCCGGGCTTCTTCGGCGCGCTGCTCGTCGATCTCCGAGATGTGCTCGGTCGTGTCCGCGAGAACTGTGAGCTTCGTCCCGTTCATCTCGAGGAACCCGCCGCTGATCGCGTAGGGATGAGTGTCGCTCCCCTTCTTGATGACAAGCTCACCGGCTTTCAGCACGGTCACGAGCGGCAGGTGGTGCGCGAGCACGGTGATCTCACCGTCGACCGTGGGCACGGTCACGCTCTCAACGTCGTCGCTGTAGACGACGCGCTCCGGGGTCGCGATCTCGAAGTGGAAGGTGGACATAGCAGTAGACTCATGACACCTGACGCCTAACTGACAAATTCAACGTCAGGAGTCAGGTGTTAAATGTTAGGTGTTCTTTCTCACTCCCTCAATTGTCCCCTGCATGTAGAAGTTCTGCTCGGGCACGTCGTCGTACTCGCCGGCGAGCAATGCCTTGAAGCTCTTGATCGTCTCCTTGAGCGGCACGTACTGGCCGGGCCGTCCGGTGAACGTCTCGGCGACGAAGAACGGCTGTGACAGGAACCGCTCGATCTTCCGGGCGCGGGCGACGATGCGCTTGTCCTCTTCCGGAAGTTCCTCGATGCCGAGAATGGCGATGATGTCCTGGAGGTCCTTGTAGCGCTGTAAGACTTTTTGGACACCGCGGGCGACCTGATAGTGCTCCTCGCCGACGATGAGCGGGTCGAGGATGGTCGAGGTCGAGTCGAGCGGATCGACGGCCGGGTAGATGCCGCGCTCGGTCAGCGGCCGCGACAGCACGACGGTCGAGTCGAGGTGGCCGAACGTGGTCGCCGGTGCCGGGTCGGTCAGGTCGTCGGCCGGCACGTAGATGGCCTGCACCGACGTGATCGATCCCTTCGTCGTCGAGGTGATGCGTTCCTGCAGCTCACCCATCTCCTCGGCGAGGGTCGGCTGGTAGCCGACGGCCGACGGAATGCGGCCTAAGAGCGCGGACACCTCGGAGCCTGCCTGCGTGAAGCGGAAGATGTTGTCGATGAAGAGCAGCACGTCCTTCGACTGGTCGCGGAAGTACTCGGCGACCGCAAGGCCGGTCAGGCCGACGCGCGCGCGGGCTCCGGGCGGCTCGTTCATCTGGCCGAACACGAGCGAGGTCTTGCTCAAGACGCCGGAGTCGCTCATCTCATGGTACAGGTCGTTCCCCTCGCGGGTACGCTCGCCGACCCCGGCGAACACGGAGTAACCGCCGTGTTCGGACGCGATGTTGCGGATAAGCTCGGTGATGACGACGGTCTTGCCGACGCCCGCGCCGCCGAACAGGCCGACCTTGCCGCCCTTCACGATCGGACAGATGAGGTCGATGACCTTGATGCCCGTCTCGAACACCTCGGCCTTCACGGACTGGTCGGTGAACTTCGGTGCTTCGCGGTGGATCGGGTAGCGCTCCTTCGTCTTGACCGGACCCTTGCCATCGATCGGTTCGCCGATCACGTTGAACATGCGGCCCAGGGTCTCCTCGCCCACCGGAACGGAGAT
>CAYGGS010000026.1:8417-12156 GCA_964349545.1 uncultured Gammaproteobacteria bacterium | reverse complement strand
GAGGTATACATAGCCTCGTTTCCAGTCAAGCCCGACGATATGCTGGTCGAGGGCGCAACCGTTGACGACTGGATGCACTACATCAAGCAAGCAAGGAGAGTACATTGAACAAGAACAACTCGACGCTGCCGTCGTTCGTGGTCGACATCGATGCGGATGCGGGCAGCGAAGACCTCCCCTCGGCGCCACCCGATGAACTAGCCATCGGATGACAGGAACAGCGCACAGGGACCGTTGCCGCTACACACGATCTGGCGGTCGATTTTCGCTTGAATTACCCGATAAAGTATGGTACGCTGTGGGTAAGGACGGCTATCTTTTTCTTGGACCACAGAGACTATGACGATCGAATGGTTCGGCAGGACGTGCGTCAGGATCACTACCCACGAAGCGACGGTCGTCATCGACCCGTTCGACCCGAAAGCAGGGCTGAAACTCCCCCGTTTTTCACCGGATCTGCTCCTGCTCACCGATCCGACCGCGGACACCTCCTCGGTCAACGGCGAGCCGTTCGTCGTTAAGGGGCCCGGCGAGTACGAGGTGAAGAAGACGTTCGTGTACGGCATCCCGGTCGTCGGCGAGAAGCAGGGTCCGCGCGACCAGCTCACGATGTACCTGATCGAGACCGAGGGGATCTCGATCGCGCATCTCGGCAACCTCGGCCACCAGCTCGCGAACGGAGAGCTCGAGCGGCTTGAAGGCGTCGACATCCTCCTGATCCCGGTCGGCGGCCACGGTGCGCTGAACGCCGAGCAGGCGTCGTCGGTCATCAGCGCGGTCGAACCGCGGGTCGTCATCCCCATGCAGTACCGGCTCCCCGGTCTGAAGGAAAACCTCGAGACCGTGAACGCGTTCGCGAAGGAGATGGGCGTGAAGGAGTCGGCGTCCCAGGACAAGTTCAAGGTCACTGCAAAAGAGCTCTCGCAGGACAACATGTCGATCGTCATCCTTACTCCCTGACCATGCCACCAAAGAAGAAGGCAGCATCGAACCAGAAGAAGGAGCGCGTCGTTCCCGTGCGGGTGGTGAGACCGGTCCGGTCGGAACGTCCCGAACCGAACGTACAGGAACCGACGCCCGATCGGACGCCATCGGTACCGCAGCAGAAGCGATCGCCGCCGATGAACGGCAGGCGCAAACTGATGTGGGCGGGCGTCATCGCCGTATCCATTGTTGTCTTCGTGCTGTGGGTCGGCTACATGAAGCAGGGCTTGGCATCGTCATCCGACGGTAACGACTCGTTCTTCACGAAGATCGGACGGGACCTTAAGGACGCGTTCGGAAAGCTCAAGTTCCCCGGTTTCAACAGGGAGAACACGAACGACCGCGCGCTGAACGAGCTCCGGAACAGCGTGTTCCCTGATATCAATGTCCAGAACACCAACAGCGGCCACTCGACCAACGTGAATCAGAATGCCAATTCGAACGTGAACGTGAACGGGAACAGCAATGTGAACACCACGACGAACGCCGCAACGCCATGAGCATCAACAAGAAGAAATTGACCCCCCGGCAGATCGAACAGTCGCCCATGAACGCGATCGGCAAGATCATCCCGCAGCCGCTCGTCGAGGAGATGTCGCATTCGTACCTCGACTACGCGATGTCGGTCATCATCAGCCGCGCGCTTCCCGACGTCCGCGACGGCATGAAGCCGGTCGCCCGCCGCGTGCTGTACGCGATGTGGCAGATGGGCGTCCGGCCGGGCTCGAAGTACCGGAAGTCCGCGACCGTCGTCGGCGAGGTCATGGGAAAGTACCACCCGCACGGCGATACGGCGATCTACGACACGATGGTCCGCTTGGCGCAGGACTTCTCGCTGCGGTACCCGCTCGTCGACGGCCAGGGTAATTTCGGTTCGATGGACGGCGACAATGCCGCAGCCATGCGGTATACGGAAGCGCGACTCGCGCGGATCTCGAACGAGATGCTGCAGGACCTCGAGAAGAGCACCGTCGATTTCGTACCGAACTACGACAACTCGCTGAAGGAACCGGCCGTCCTGCCGGCAAAACTGCCGAACCTGCTCATCAACGGCACGGTCGGCATCGCGGTCGGCATGGCGACGAACATCCCGCCGCACAACCTCGGCGAGGTGCTCGATGCGACGGTTCACCTGATCGATAACCCGGGCTCGACGGTCGAGGACCTCCTGAAGTACGTGAAGGGTCCCGACTTCCCGACCGGCGGCCATATCTTCGATGCCGAGGCGATCAAGCAGGCGTACGCGACCGGCAAGAGCTCGATCGTGATCCGCGGCGTCGCCGAGATCATCGAGCACAAGCCCGGCGATTTCCGCATCATCATCAGCGAGATCCCCTACCAGGTGAACAAGTCGGCCCTCATCTCGCATATCGCCGAGCTGGTCCGCGACAAGAAGCTCGAGGGCATCCGCGACCTCCGCGATGAGTCGGACAAGCACGGCGTCAGGATCGTCGTCGAATTGAAGAAGGACGCGTACCCGAAGAAGGTCCTGAACCGCCTGTACTCGGTGACGCAGCTGCAAGAGACGTTCCACGTGAACCTGCTCGCGATCGTCGACGGCATCCAGCCGCGCATCCTGACGCTGAAGATGGTCCTCGAGGAATATATAAAGCACCGCAAGGACATTGTCCGGCGCCGCACGCAGCACGATCTGGATGTCGCGAAGGACCGCGCGCATATCCTGGAAGGGTTGCGCATCGCGTTGCTGCACATCGACGCGGTCATCAAGACGATCAAGGCGTCGAAGGACAAGGACGAGGCGAAGATCAATTTGATGAAGCGGTTCAAGCTGACCGACCGTCAGGCGACCGCCATCCTCGAGATGCGGCTGCAGCAGCTCGCCAACCTCGAGCGGCTCAAGATCGAGCAGGAGTACAAAGAGAAGAAGGCGCTCATGGCCGAGCTCGAGTCCATCCTGAGCTCGCCGAAGAAGCTGCTCGGCGTCATCCGGAAGGAACTCGCGGACCTGCGCGCGACCTACGGCGACGAGCGCAAGACAAAGGTGTTCGCGAACCCGGTCGGCGAGTTCACGCAGGAGGACCTCATCCCGAACGAGGCCGCGATCGTCGTCATCACGCGCGATGGGTACTTGAAGCGTGTCAGCCCCGAGCTCTTCAAGACGCAGGGCCGCGGCGGCAAGGGCGTCATCGGTCTGACGACGAAGGAGGAGGACTCGGTCAGCCACTTCATCTCGACGACGACGCACTCGGACCTGCTGTTCTTCTCGAACCGCGGCCGCGTGTTCACGCTGAAGGCCTACGACGTACCGGCAGCGTCCCGCACCTCGAAGGGTCAGGCCATCGTGAACTTCCTGCAGCTTCCCCAGGAGGAGAAGGTGAACGTCGTACTGTCGACCACCGACCTGAAGCCGTACCAGTACCTCATGATGGTGACGAAGAACGGCGTGATCAAGAAGGTCGACATCGAGTCGTTTTTGAGCGTCCGGAAGTCCGGCCTCATCGCGATCAAGCTCCGCCCCGCCGACCAGCTCCGCTGGGTCAAGCCATCGACCGGCAAGGACGACGTCGTCCTCGTGACGGCGAACGGCCAGGCGATACGGTTCCGTGAGACCTCCGTCCGCGAGATGGGCCGGAACGCGGCCGGCGTCCGCGGCATGCGGCTGAAAGGGAGCGACGAGATCACCGGCATGGACCTTGTTCATGAAGGCAAGGCCGAGTCCGGCGAGCAGGTCCTCGTCGTCATGGCGAACGGATTCGGCAAGCGCACGCCGTTGTCGCAGTACAAGGTCCAGGGC
>CAYGGS010000026.1:0-8407 GCA_964349545.1 uncultured Gammaproteobacteria bacterium | reverse complement strand
GTCCAGGGCCGCGCCGGCTCCGGCATCCGGACCGCGAAGATCACGGACAAGACCGGGAAGGCAGTTTCCGCGTTCATCGTGAACGCACGGCTCGAACAGAACGACATCATCGTCGTCTCGCAGAAGGGCCAGGTCATCCGCCTGCCGCTGAAGTCCGTATCAGTATTGGGTCGTGATACGCAGGGCGTCCGCGTCATGCGGTTCAGCGAGACGAACGACAGGGTTGCGTCAGTAACCTTTATTTGATCAAGGACGATACTGACGCAATCCTGAGCGCAGCGAAGGATCTCCGAGGGCGACGCTCATCTGTATAAGGTCAGGTACCATGGTCCAAGATGATCAAGTCGAGAAGGTAGTCCGAAACAGTCCGTTGTGGTTCAGGTTACTAAGAGCATTATTGCTCGCGGCGATGGTGACCGTGTTGTTTGCCATTTCGGCGTTCTTCATCGCATGTCCGAAGGATAATTCGGGGTGGTGTGGGTTGCTCCCCATACTCGGGGGATTGTACGTGTTCATCGGATCACTTGTTATTCTGCTCTTCACGTCGATCATGAGCAGACGCGTTAAGGTGCAATTGATAGTGTCCGTGGGATTAGTTGTTGCTAGTATACTGTTTGTGGTTTTATTCATGGTTCCGCAATAACATCACGGCTGACAAACATGAAGCAACCCCAGGTCCTCCGGCCTGGGGTGGTTCGGTATGCTGCGACGAGCGATGGATGACAGGACGGTCAGGCTACTTCTCGAGCTTCGGTGCGGCGAGCACCGTCGCGACGACCTGGCCGGCCGTCATGTCGAGCCGGATGTCGCGGGTCGTGATCCTGAAGCCGCCGCGGCGACGGAGCCACTCCACGAAGTCGCGCCGGCGGTAGCGGGTGAACCCGTGGAGCGTGAGCTTCCGACGGGGACGGATGCGCTGCGGGGAGACCCCGAGGATGCGGCAGAGGATGAGGAACGCCTGCCGCGCGAGCAGCCGCCGGGGCGTGTAGCGCCGACAGTTGTCGAGCCGCCACCGGACCCGGCGGATCCTCTTGTCCTTCCCGACGACCTCGATGACGGCGAGCGCGGTCGCGTAGCCGTCGAGCCGGGTCGGTGGCGTCCAGAGCTCATCGAACTGCCCGACGGTGAGCGAGAAGATGTTGAAGATCGGGGTACCCGGTTTGAACGGAGCAGTACGGCGGTTCACGGTTCCCTCCCGAGGTTCGTGTGCCGGTTTCGGCGGACATGCTGTGAATCCGCCAGACGATAGAGCGGGCGTACCGTAACAAACGTGCGTGAGGGCTGTCAATGGCGTTCGAACAGCCGATCGGTATCCCCTGCCACGAGCGATTGACATACCAACCCGTCTCTTCTAGTATCCTATTGCATTTCGGAGGGTTGTTCGATCCACATTCGACACCACGCCAACGGTTTTGGGTCTAGGTATTTGCAGAATCGAACGGAGGAATCCAAGCCATGGATGCTACTAAGCGGACAGACGTCCCGGCCGAACGGAAGTTGCTCCTCGGGAATCCGAGGGGATTCTGCGCAGGGGTCGTGCGCGCGGTCGCGATCGTTCGCATCGCGACCGCGCGGTACGGATCGCCGGTGTACGTCCTCAACAGGATCGTCCACAACGACGAGGTCGTCGCCGGACTCGAGAGCGAGGGCGCGATCTTCGTCGGGGACCTGTCCGAGGTTCCCGACGGGAGCCTCGTCATCTTCTCGCCGCACGGGATCCCGCCTTCGGTGAAGAGAGAGACCGAGCGACGCGGGCTGCGATACATCGATTCGACGTGTCCCCTCGTCGCCAAGGTGCACCGAGAGGCGCTCCGGTTCAAGAGCGAAGGACGCAGCATTCTCTTGATCGGACAGGCGGATCACCCCGAGGTCATCGGTGTCGTCGGCGAAGCCCCACAGCACATCACCGTCATCGATCCTCGGGTGGACCTGAACCAGCTGGACATCGAGGTGGAAGGGATCGCGGTTCTCTCGCAAACGACCTTGCCGTACGGTGATACCACGCGGTTCGTCGAGGCGTTGCGTGAGCGGTACAACGATGTCGTAGTACCAACGGGGGACGATATCTGCTATGCGACGCAGAACCGTCAGGACGCGGTTCGAGCTCTGGCGGAGCACTGCGATACGCTCATCGTCGTGAGCGGTTCCCGCAGCAACAATGGCAGCAGTCTGGCTCATGTCGCTGCCCAGCTGGGATGTTCCACGCACCTTACGCCGAATGCGGACGGTATCCTCTCCGACTGGCTCGGCACCAGCGGCACCATCGGGCTCGTCGCTGCCGCATCGACGCCGGAATCGTCGATCGCAGGATGCATCGGGAGGATCCGGGAGCTGGTTCCCGGCATCGTCGTGGAAGAGATGCAGGGCGCAACGGAGGAGATCTCCTTCCGGTTGCCCCCGGAACTTGAGGACTCGGGAGCGGGTACGTGATGTCGGATGAGCGGATAGGGAGAACGGTACGGTCATCGTTCTCCCCATCCCCACCCTTTGTTCCGAGGGGTTGGTATGGTATTGTGCCGTTGCAGCTATGACAGACCCCAACGCCGAGGAACACGTCGTTCTCGTTGATGATCGGAACGCACCGATCGGCACGGCGCTGAAATCCTCCGTGCATACCGACGCGACACCATTGCACCGCGGTTTTTCACTGTTCATTTTCAATGGCAACGGCGAGCTTCTTCTGCAGCAACGATCAAGGAATAAAGTCGCCTTTCCGCTGGTCTGGTCGAATAGTTGTTGTGGTCATCCGGCATCAGGTGAATCACCTGAGGATGCAGCGCGGCGTCGGGCGAAAGATGAACTTGGTCTCGCGTTCACGGAAGTCCATATGGTACTCCCCGACTACCGCTACCGATTCGAGAGGGATGGCATTGTCGAGAACGAATTCTGTCCGGTCATGGTTGCGTTCACCTCGGATGAGCCGTTCCCGAATTCCTACGAAGTCGGCGGAACGAGGTGGATCCCCTGGAGGGATTTCGTGACGGAGATCAGTGCGTTCCCGAAACGGTATTCACCGTGGTGCGCCGAGGAGACGCTGCTGCTCGACGGCTCAACGGCATTCAATGCATGGATGAGGAACGTCGCCGTGGCGTGACATGATGGGTCAGGAGGCCGCTGTCGTTCGCATCGGGTATGTCATACAATGAATACATCATGAAAACGATCATCATCAAACTCGGCGGGAGCGTCATCACGGCGAAGCGATCGCGAAAGCCGCGAATCGAACGTGCCGTGATCCAGGCGATCGCGCGAGACATCGTCGCGTATCGAAAAAGGAATCCCGGGGTCGGCATCGTGCTCCTGCATGGTGCCGGGTCGTTCGGTCATCCGCTCGCACACCGGCACGGTCTCGTGCACGGCGTACCGACCACGGCGCGCATGGTGGCCGCAGCGAAGACGATCGCATCGATGCGGACGTTCGGCAATCTATTGTGCGATATACTCTGGAAGCAAGGACTACCGGTCGTACCAGTGCAGTCGTCTGCCGCGATTCCTTTCGGACGACGTAACGACATGATCGTGCGACTGCTGCAGGTCGGTGCGATACCGTTGCTCAACGGCGATGTAGTCCTTCGGAACGGGAGGACCGACATCATGTCCGCGGACGAACAGGTCGTCGAACTTGCACGGACGCTGAGACCGTCGAAGATCGTGTTCCTGACCGACGTAGAAGGCGTGTTCCTGCGCTTCCCGCCGACGGAAAACGAAACGCCGCCCCGAAAGATCACCCGTGATGATGTCCGTGGCATCGTGCGAGGCACCGCGCGTACGCGCTCAAGGACCGACGTGACCGGCGGCATGCAGGGCAAGCTCTCGGAGCTACTCGGACTGCGCAGGATGAGCGTGATCGTGTGCAGCGGGAAAAAGCCGCATGCATTGTTGCGTGCGGTCGACGGATCGATCGGTACGGTCCTCGTCCTGTAGAAATGATTCGACCCCCCGCGCGTGATGCTGGTGCGTGAGGGGTCTAGTGGTTCGGTTCCTCCACTGACGGTGCGATGCAGTGGCGTCGGACGACGCCGATCTTGTGATCCAACCAGTCTCGGATCATTTCGGAAGCGCCCCGGCGAAGCCAAAGTCTGAGCGCCTGCTCAGGGTTCACCCAAGCGTGCGAATCCACCTCGTGTGTCTTGGCGACTTCCGTGAGATCCGTCGAAGCGGATCGCGCGGTATAGAGCGTCGCCCAGATGCGCGGGACGATGAGGTAGGCGCCGATGCGCATGACGCCGGGCAGCACCGGCAGGTCGGACAACTCCTCGTGGATCAGTCTTCGGACTGCCGCGTCGTGCGCCTCGCCGTCATGGAGCGTCTCCATGGGGATCGACCACATGCCAGCAAGTTTACCGAGCCACGGCTTGTCCTCATTTTCGCGGAGTATGAGGATCCGTTCCGTTCCGGGATGTTTGATGATGAGCGCAACGCCACGAATTCGTGGTGCCATGATCGCCTCCCTGGCGCGAGGTTCAGTCCGCGAGGATGCAGTCGTCGAGGATCCACGTCTCCTTCTTCTCACCCTCCCTGATCGAGTAGGCGATCTCGGCCTTGCGGACGCCGTGATCGCTGAAGATCCTCTTGATGGTTCCGACCCGCGTGGGATCGGATTCACGGTACACGGTGTCGCCCTTCCGGAGCGCCACTTCAGGTTCCTCCTTGGTTCACGCTGCCTGCGGCGGCGTGGTGATGATCTCCTTCGAGAACGGAAGGAACAGTTCCGTCGCCTCGGTCGAGTCGTCTCGAGCGTGGGCATGGAGCAGGTTGATCTGCCCGATGATCTCAGGAGCCGACAGGTCGACGGTGAGCGGATGGAACATCGAATCCCAGCATGGCTCGACCGTGAACAGCAGTGCGATCCCCTGTTTCTGCCGCTCGTGCTCGAACCAGACACGCCGGTAGTAGGCCTCCACCAGCAGCAGGAGGGTATTGGCCTCACGAACGGCCTGGTCGAACTGTGCCCGGGTGATGACGGGCGGCGGCTGTGGCTGATGCACATGTGACGGTTTCCTTAGACCCATGGCACATACCTCATTGCGCGGACTTCGCGCGGTGGGTAGCGGTTGACAACGAGCTACGGTGAACGCTGCGGCGAATCCTAGCAACGCGAGGGAGGCCTTGTCAACGAACGTATTTTTCAGTACACTATGTCTGTTTATCACTCATGTGGAGATTCACCGTATGGGACTTCCCTCGAAACGCCGGACGAAACAGCAGAAACGCGAACGCGCATCGCATTTTGCGCTCGTGAAGGTCGGACTCACGATCTGCAGCCACTGCAAGAAGAAGGTCATCCCGCACCGTGTGTGCCCGTTCTGCGGGTACTACGGCGGCCGCGAGGTCATCAAGATGGACAAGTACTTCAAGAAGCGCGAGCGTCAGCGAAGGGCACGCGGGCAGGCGAAGCCGAAGGAGGAGAAGGAAGAGAAGAAGGAAAAGAAGGACGCCGAAAAGAAGAAGTAGCCGATGTCGAACCGCCGCCTCGCATCCTTCGACTTCGCTCAGGACGTCGCGCACGGAAACGATCATGCGTCTCGGTTGAAGCGAGAAATTCAGTAGCAGCTTATGTCCAATCGACATCTAGCGCGTACGGTCGCGATGCAGACGCTCTACGAGTGGGACTTCAACAACCGCGCGCAGAAGCTCGGCGACCTCGTGAAGCACAACCTCAAGGAGTTCGCGCCGGACTTCAACGACGGCGGGTTCTCCGAGCGCATCGTGAAGGGCGTCGAGGAGCACCAGGCGGACATCGACGTCGTGATCGAGAAGTATGCGCCCGAGTGGCCGATCCACCAGATCACCATCGTCGACCGGAACATCCTCCGGATCGGCGTGTACGAGCTGAAGTTCTCGAAGGACATCCCGCCGAAGGTCGCGATCAATGAGGCGATCGAGCTCGCGAAATCGTTCGGCGGAGAGTCGTCGGGGCGGTTCGTGAACGGCGTGCTCGGCGCGGTGTTCAAGGACATGGGCGGACTTCCGCCTGCCCGAGAGCGCGTTCCTGGAGACGCGCCGCCGCCTCCGAAACAATAATATTCAAAAGAGTTACGTTGACCGTTGCCGTCTGATCGGCCCGACGAGGGATGCCAGACGGTAGCAGTCAGACCCCACCATGCCCGACCTGACTGTGTTCGAAAAATTGGAAAAGGAGCTCGGCATCTCGTTCCGCGACCGTGACCTGCTCATGCAGGCGTTCACGCATCGGTCGTACCTGAACGAAAATCCTGGGTTTCGCTTGAGCCACAACGAACGGCTCGAGTTCCTGGGCGACGCGATACTCGAGCTGGTCGTCACCGAGCATCTCTACCGCACCTTCCCGAATCCCGAGGGCGACCTGACGAACATCCGGGCGAGCCTCGTGAACGCGAAGTCGCTCGCCGAGGTCGCGCTGCGTCTCGGTTTCGACGAGTATCTCCTGCTTTCGCGCGGTGAGGCGAAGGACGCGAACTCGAAGGCGCGGCACTCGATCCTCGCGAACACCGTCGAGTCCTTGATCGGGGCGCTGTACCTCGACCTCGGGCTCCCCGAAGCGAAGCGGTTCATCGACGACCATATCCTCTCGAAGGTCGCGGACATCGTTTCGAACCAGACGTACCGCGATCCGAAGAGCATGTTCCAGGAGTTCGCCCAGAAGTACGCCTGCGTCACGCCCGCCTACAAGGTCCTCGCGGAGTGGGGGCCGGACCACGACAAGCATTTCCGTGTCGGCGTCTACCTCGGGAACGAGGAGGTTGCGATCGGCGAAGGGCAGTCGAAGCAGGAGGGGCAGGTCGCTGCGGCGCTCGAAGGGTTGAAGGCGAAAGGGTGGGTCGAATGATCCCCGTGAGCACGTTGTCCTCCTGGCTTTTCCTTGTGACAACAGCGGTCATGGTGATCGGTCTCGTGAGCATCGCGTTTCCCTTCCTCCCGGCGACGCTCGTCATCTGGCTCGGCATCTTCCTCTACGGCGTGGGGACAGATTTCGTCGTGGTCGATTCGCAGCTCCTTCTGACGGTGTCGGCGCTTGCCATCGGTACCGTGTTCCTCGACTACATCATGGCGGTCTGGGGGCACCGGAAGTACCACGGCAGCGCCTGGGGCATCCTCGGCGCGCTGTTCGGTGGGTTCATCGGCGCCATATTCGGGAACTTCGCCGGGTTCGTGCTCGGGCCGATCTTCGGTGCGGTCGTGTTCGAGCTTTTACGCGGCCATGATAACATCTTCAGCATCAAGACCGATCGGTTCACCATCATCGGCTACATCGGCGGTACGCTGGTGAAGTTCGTCGCGTCGGTCGCCATGATCGGCCTGTTCCTCTGGGAGCTTGCCCAGCATCCGACGCCGTAATCCGTACCGTATCGCTATGCACCTCGAGAAGATAGACGTCCAGGGATTCAAATCGTTCGCGCTCAAGACGAGCCTTGAGTTCGGCACGGGCATCACCGCGATCGTCGGTCCGAACGGTTCGGGTAAGTCGAACATCGCCGATGCGATCCGCTGGGTCCTCGGTGAACAGTCGCTGAAGCTGATCCGCGGCAAGCGCGCCGACGACGTCATCTTCGCCGGTTCCGACAAGAAGACGAAGCTCGGTGCCGCCGAGGTGTCGCTGTACCTGAACAACGAGGATCGCTCGGCGCCGATCGATTTCTCGCAGCTCGTCATCACCCGCCGCGTGTACCGCGACGGCACCGGCGAGTACCTCGTGAACAAGCGGACAGTGAGGCTTTCGGACATCCACATGCTCCTCGCGAAGTCGAACTTCGGCCAGCGGACCTACTCGGTCATCGGCCAGGGCATGGTCGACTCGATCCTCATGACGAGCCCGCAGGAACGGAAGGGCTTCTTCGACGAGGCGGCCGGCGTCCGGCAGTACCAGCTGAAGCGCGACCAGACCATCACGAAACTCGACCATACCCGCGAGAACCTCCGGCAGGCCGAGGTGCTCATGCAGGAGATCGAACCGCGGCTCCGCTCGCTCACCCGCCAGGTGAAGCGCCTCGAGCGGCGCGCGGAGATCGAGAACGAGCTCACGGCGCTGCAGACGGCGTACTACCGCGGCAGCCTGCAGGACCTCCGGAAGCAGTTGAAGGACGCACAGCAGCGGCTCGCCGCCTTCGATGCAGAGCGCAAGAAACATGAGCGGAGCGTCCAGGGGCTCAACGGTCACCTGTCCCGTTCCGAGGGTGAGCAGTCGCGGTCCGAGGCGTTCTCGGATCTGCAGCGACAGTACGAGCGCACGCAGGCCGAGAAGGGAGTGCTGCTCGCCGAAGAGGCCGTTCTGAGGGGGCAGCGCGATGCTGCGTTCGCCCAGCAGGGCAAGGCGAACGTCGTCTGGCTCGAGAAGCAGCTCGGCGCCGTGACGCACCAGGTCAAGGACCTCGAACAGGAGGTGTCCGAGCTGAACGGTGCGCTCGAGCTCGAGCGGTCGAAGCAGAAG
>CAYGGS010000025.1:0-12171 GCA_964349545.1 uncultured Gammaproteobacteria bacterium | reverse complement strand
CAGAAAATAGTAAACTACTACCCATAAGTTTAGGTTTTTGGATAATAACAAGAATAAAAAACGAAGGACCAACTCAGGACGAACTTAAGGAATTTCCTTTTTCGATCGGAAAACTACTTGATTCCACGATAGAGGATTATGAAAATAAAAGAATTGTAGTGAAACAAGGAGAGTAAACTAAAAATGAAGGCATGGACATCCACGAGCCCGTACCAAACAATAGTGTAACCAGGTTGGGCGGAGGGTGGAATTTTGGGTACTTGGACTTGATAAAATACGAAAAATCTGACATTATGCAGAGGCTATAATCGGCCTTTGGCGTTGAATAATGGTCGATAATGGGCTATTCGTTCAGTAACAGTTCTGATGCGGGCATAGTGAAATGGTTATCACAAAGGTCTCCAAAACCTTTATTCTAGGTTCGAATCCTAGTGCCCGTGCCAAAACTGCTCCTGAATTGCTTAATCAGGTCAGTTGAGGTATGGTAATGTTTCCATGCAGGGCTCGTATCTTTGTTCCAATTATCTCCACGAGCCCCTGCCAACTAATGACAATACTAGTGTAGTAATTGAGAATAAATGTGCTTGCTCCGTGCGGCGGGCAGGCAAAACCTGATACGGGGGTTCGGTCCGCCCCGCACTACAATCGGGTAGTAGTAATCTCAAGTCAGCACGTACAGTAATCATTGAAAAGTTTCGCGCTTCGTGTCGGGGTATAGCGCAGTTGGTAGCGCGCACGGTTCGGGACCGTGAGGTCCCGGGTTCGAGTCCCGGTACCCCGACAGGAAGCGGGAACGGACCTTTCTAGACGATTGTGGTGCGGGGGAGCTGAGGTCCCGGGTTCGAGTCCGGCATCCCCGACAGAGCGAGTTTACGGGGTTCGTCCGGTCATTCGACCGGACGACCGATCGGATGATCGGTCGAGTCTCGGTACCCCGACCACTGGTGCGGGAAGGTCGTTTCGCTCGGCAGGGTAACAACAGCAAATTACGCATCCGTGGAATCTTTATAGCAGGGGAGTCATCGAGGTATACCATAACAACATGACACAACCGCACCACGTTCCTGAACACGTCGCAATCATCATGGACGGCAACCGGCGGTGGGCGCGCAAGCACGGCAAGCCGGCGCTCGAGGGCCACCGCTACGGCTATAGAACGTTCAAGAAGATCGCCTACACGGCCCTCGACCGGGGGGTGAAGGTGCTTTCGGCATGGGCGTTCTCGACCGAGAACTGGAAGCGGACGAAGCGCGAGGTCACGTTCCTCATGCGGCTCATGGAGTGGGTCTTACAGGAGGAGATCGCGGAGTTCGCACGGAACAACGTCCGGCTCGTCGTGACCGGTCGGCTGCACGAGCTGTCGCCGCGGCTGCAGAAGCTCATCGCCGACACGATGAACCTCACCCGGAACAACACGCGCGGCATCCTGAACGTGATGGTGAACTACGGCGGACGTGCGGAAATCGTCGATGCGGTCAGGGCGATCGCCCGCGCAAAACCAGACCCTGATGCGATCGACGCCGAAATGATCTCGAACCATCTGTATCGTCCCGAACTGCCCGATCCCGACCTGATCATCCGTACGAGCGGTGAGTTCCGGTTGTCGGGGTTCATGCCCTGGCAGGGCGAGTACGCCGAGTACCTTTTTTCCGGCAAGCTCTGGCCCGACTTCACACCGAAGGATTTCGACGCGGCGTTGGCTGAGTTCGCGCGCCGCGACCGGCGGTTCGGGGCGAAATAAGTCGAGTTAATTCGTTAATTTTCAATTTGGTTACGTACCACTCGCTACTTTCGGGTGCGGGGCGAAAGCACGCAAAGCGTGCTTTCGGTTATTATTCGGTTCTGGTACAATAGGTACATAATGGCAGACCTGTTCGACGCTAAGTTGGAACGTGATCTGAGGGACAACGCCCCGCTTGCGGACCGCATGCGGCCGCGCAGTTTCGATGAGTTCATCGGGCAGGACGGGGTCGTAGGAAAGGGGACGATCCTGCGAAAGGCCGTCGAGAACGACGAGCTTTTTTCGATGATACTCTGGGGGCCGCCAGGGTCAGGCAAAACGACGCTCGCGAGCATCGTTGCGAAGCTGACGGAGTCATCGTTCGTCCAGCTTTCCGGCGTCGAGAGCGGCAAGGACGATCTCCGCCGTGTCGTGAAGGCCGCCAGTGAAGTGCGGAAGCTCCGGGGTATCAGGACGATCCTGTTCATCGACGAGATCCACCGGTTCAACAAGGCCCAGCAGGATGCGCTCCTGCCATATGTCGAACAGGGGATCGTCACGCTCATCGGCGCGACCACCGAGAATCCGAGCTTCGAGGTCATTTCACCGTTACTGTCCCGGGCGCGGGTGATGGTGTTGAAGCGGCTCGAAGCGGACGATCTCGAAAAGATCGTCCAACAGGCCATCAATGACCAGGAGCGCGGGTACGGAGCGCAGGGCGTGACCGTGGAACCGAAGGCCCTGCGGCTCATCACCACGGTGGCGAACGGCGACGCGCGCATCGCCTTGAACGCGCTCGAGATCAGCATGAAGGCGACGAAGCCGGATGCGAAGGGAGCGCGGAAGGTCGTACTGGCGACAGCAGCAGAATCGCTCCAGCACCGGCCCCTCATGTACGACAAGAAGGGCGATGAGCACTACCAGGTCATCAGCGCCTTCATCAAGTCGATGCGCGGCAGCGACGCAGACGCGACCCTCTACTACCTCGGCCGGATGCTCGAGGCGGGCGAAGACCCGCTGTTCGTCGCGCGCCGCATGGTCGTGTTCGCGTCGGAGGATGTCGGCATCGCCGACAGCTCGGCCCTCCCGCTTGCGATCGCGTGCATGCAGGCGGTCGATCTCGTGGGACTGCCCGAGTGCCGGATCAACCTGTCGCACGTCGCCGTCTACCTCGCCGAGGCGAAGAAGTCCAATGCGACCTATGTCGCGTTCGGCGAAGCGGTCGAGGACGTCAAGGCGACCCTGAACGAGCCGGTTCCGCTGCACCTGCGCAACGCACCGACCGACCTGATGAAGGAGCTCGGATACCACAAGGGCTATAAGTACTCGCACGATCACACCGCCGACGAAGGCCGGCAGCAGTACCTGCCTGATGCATTGAAGGACAGACGGTACTACCGTAAGTCGAAGGAGAAGGCCCCATGAACAGGATCAAACGGTATCTGGTCACCGCAGCCGTGCTGTTCGCAGCGGCCACGTGCTATTCGCTGTGGCGGACGAGCTGTACGGCGGGATGCAGCATGGACGAGGTCGTCCTGGGCTACCCGATATTCCTCCGGACGCCATACTCCCCGGACAGTCCCGGCGGTCCGCAGTTCTTCCTGATCCCGCTGTTCATCAACGTCCTGTGGACCATCGCGGTGTCCGCCTGTTTCTGGGCGATCATCGAGACGGCCGGTCGATGGAACGAGCGCCGGCAGCAGCCGTCGCCCTTCTGAGCATGACCGAACGGCGCGCCATCTCGCGGACCATCGGGATACTTGCACGCCGGTATGCCGGCCGGGGCAGGACCGCATCGGACCGCACGGTGCCGTTCGAGGTGCTGATCGCGACCATCCTGTCGGCGCGGACCAAGGACGAGACCACGATCCGCGTGGTGACGAAGCTGTTCCGGCGGTATCCGACGCCGTCGACATTGGCGAAAGCCCGGCCGAAGGAGGTCGAGCGTTTGATCATGCCGATCGGATTCTACCGCATGAAGGCGGCGAACATCATTGGTACGTCGCAAGCGCTCATGGAGCGGCATGAGGGCAGGGTGCCGAGACCGATGAACGATCTGCTGTCGTTGCCGGGTGTCGGAAGGAAGACCGCGAACATCGTCCGTGCGGTCGTGTTCGGCGAACCGGCCATCGCGGTCGACACGCACGTGCATCGCATCAGCAACCGGCTTGGGTGGATCCGGACGACAACACCCGGGAAGTCCGAGGTCGCACTTGAGCGCGTCGTACCGGACCGTTGGAAACGCGCCATCAACGATACGTTCGTGAAGTTCGGCAAGGACATCTGCAGGCCGGTACGTCCGCAGTGCTGGCAATGCCCGGTCGCAACATGGTGCCGGTATGCACCGAAAACAACCATGTCATCTGGCCGGTAGGCGCGTTTATGTGGTAGCATGGATGCATGACGATCCAGGAACTCATGAAACAAGCCGTGGAAAGTCATGCATCGGACCTCCACCTTATCGTCGGGGAACCGCCGACGCTGCGTATCGACGGCGAGCTCGAGCATCTCAAGGGCTACCCGACGCTGCGTCCTGATGACACGAAATCGCTGATCTACGCGATCCTAACGCCGGACCAGATCAAACGGTTCGAGATGGAACAGGAGTTCGACTTCGCGTACGACCTTACCGGCATCAGCCGGTTCAGGATCAACCTGCACTACGAACTGCGAACCGTCGCCGTGGCGATCCGTACCGTTCCGCACGTCATCCCGGATGCGAAGTCGCTCGATTTCGACGAGACGCTGTACGAGCTCACCCATATCAATTCCGGCCTGATACTGGTGACCGGCCCTTCGGGCGCCGGCAAGTCGACGACGCTCGCCGCGATGATCGACATCATCAACTCGGAGCGCCGTGCGCACATCATCACCATCGAGGACCCTATCGAGTTCATCTTTACGCCGAAGCAGAGCATCATCGAGCAGCGGGAGGTCGACATCGATACGCATTCCTTTTCTGCGGCGTTGAAACGTGTGCTCCGGCAGGACCCGAACGTCATCTTCGTCGGCGAGATGCTCGAGACGTTTCAGGCGACGCTGACCGCCGCGGAGACCGGACATCTCGTGCTTTCGACGCTCCATACGCCGAACGCCGCACAGACCATCGACCGCATCATCGACATGTTCCCCCCGTACCAGCAGAACGAGGCGCGGCTGCAGCTTTCGAACGTGCTCAGGGCGGTCATCGCGCAGCAGCTGGTCCCGATGATCGGCGGCGGCCGAATCGCCGTCCGCGAGGTGCTCATCAACACGTCCGCGACCGCGAACATGATACGCGAGAACCAGATCGCCCAGATCCCATCGGTCATGCAGATGGGAACGAAGGAGGGCATGCGGACGATGGACATGGCGCTGCGCCAGCTGTACCTTGCAGGCCGCATCTCCGAGATGACCGCGAACAACCGCATGATCGATCCCGACAAGCTCTCCACCTATTTCTAACGCGAAACCCATGCAGGACGAACAGTGGAAGGACGTCATCGGCAGGATCCAGGACACGTTCAGCGTGCTCAACCACCAGATGACGCGTGGCGACGAGTTCACCGGCGACGTCGAGTCCATCGAGTTCGAGACGCCGCAGGGGAAGATGAAGCTCGAACGTACGAGCAAGCCGCGCGTGATCGGGAAGACGGCCATCGGCTCGAAGCGTATCGGTAGCAGCAGCACGGTGAAGTACCAGTATTCGGAGACCGACAAGGTACACACGGTGAAGGCGTACCGCTGGCAGAACGAGGAATGGGCGGAAATTTCGACGCAGGGCGGCATGCCGCTCGGTCCGCACTAGACACTATGCCGGTACTACGGTTTCCCGACGGGTTCTTTTGGGGCGCTGCCACATCGAGTCACCAGGTCGAAGGTGGACAGCACAACGATTGGAGCGAGTGGGAAAAAACCGGGAAGGTCAACGACGGTACGAGGTCAGGCCGTGCCGCAGATCATTGGAACCGCTATGCGGAGGATTTTGATATCGTAACAACGCTCGGCCACAATGCACATCGGTTCAGCATTGAGTGGAGCCGCATCGAACCTCAACCGGGACAGTGGGACGAGAAGGTTTTGCAGCATTACCGCGAGGTGGTCGCGGCGTTGAGATCGCGCAGCATCGAGCCGTTCGTGACGCTCTGGCACTTCACCAATCCGCTATGGTTCTCCGCTGCGGGCGGATGGGAATCGGCCGAAGCGCCGCAGCGATTCGCGCAGTACGTCGAGAAGGTCGTGCGCGCGATGCCCAATGTGAAGTTCTGGATGACGTTGAACGAACCGAACGTCTACGCGCTGCTCTCGTATCTCATCGGGTACTGGCCGCCCGAGGTGAAGCAGTGGCGGCGCGCGTTTCGCGTGTACAAGGTTTTGGCCGAGGCGCATCGGTTGGCGTTCGCGGCGATCAAGCGCGCGAACCCGAAGGCGTCGGTCGGCGTAGCAAACAGCGTGATCGACTACGTACCGGCACGCCCGTCGTCGATGCTTGACCGCTGGATGGCCCGGTTCTGCGACCGGTGGTACAACCGTTGGTTCATCGATCGTACCCTTGATACGCTCGATTTCATCGGGGTGAACCACTATGTTCGTCAGGGGATCCGTGTGCGGTCGCTGAAACAGCCGATCATCACCGAGCCACGCGGCGAACAGCTGACCGACTACGGATGGGGCATTTGTGCCGAGGCGATGAGCAACATCGTGCGGTCGATGTGGAGGTACCGTAAACCTCTCTATATCACCGAAAACGGCCTTGCAGACGCGAGGGACCAATGGCGTAGGGAATTCATCAGTAACGAGCTTGTAGAGCTCCATACGGCCATTTCTGAGGGCGTGGACGTGCGCGGGTACCTGCACTGGTCGCTCCTCGACAACTACGAGTGGCGCGAAGGGTTCGCCATGCGGTTCGGACTGGTTGCGGTCGATTTCAAGACCCAGGAGCGGACCGTCCGTGAAAGTGCGAAATGGTTTTCGACGGTGTGCAAAAACAACCGCCTCGATACGTAGCGGTGAACAGGAGCGGTCGGGTCAGGGGATGATGAGCCAGAAGATGAGCGTTGACGTAAGGCCGACGAGCCCGCCGATGATCGCTTCGAGAGGCGTGTGTCCGATCCGCTCGACGATATGCGTAGGGAATTTCGGCCGTTCCTTTGCCGGGAGCTGTCCGATCAGCTTGTTGATGATCCGCGCGTGTTCGCCGAGGTACATCCTGAACCCGATGGCGTCGCGGATAGTGACCACCGAGAAGACGAGCGCGATGACGAACGCCGGGGAGTTGATGCCGTCGACGAGTCCGACCACGGTCGTGAGCGATACGACGAGCGCCGTGTGGGACGACGGCATGCCGCCGTAGCGGTTCAGCAGGGCGAGGTTGACGTGGCCGGTCCTCACTGCCTCGACGAGCACTTTCGCGAGCTGGGCGATCAGGCCTGCGATGATCGGTACGAGGATGATCTTTGCGAATAGCACGGTTGAAGTATAGCAGGCACCATTCCCGAACCGCAAACCCCCACACCGGAGGACGGCGTGGGGGGGCGCGTCGTGGTTACGATGAAGTTTATTGCCGTTTCAGGGTCGTGTCGGCCGGTTGTTGCCAGTTGTACCATGACATGACCGTGATCGCGGCGAGCAGCGTCAGATAGGGGTACGCCGGGAAGAGCGGGTAGCAGCGGAACTGGTAGTAGAGCCAGATGATCGCGACGGTCAGGACCAGCGGGACCGCCCACCACCACGATGGTCGTGATTTCCTGATCGGATAGAGGCCGCCGACGAGCAGGATGACGTACCCGATGAACAACCAGACCCATGCTGCGCGGGACCATCCTTTGCACGAGGAGGTATCCTCGGCGGCGGTCGTGTTGACGTTCTCGTTGGTAGAGTCCTCGGTAGGGGCGCTGATATCCGTGTCCGTGTTGGCAGCTGCGTTGACGTTGGAGCCGGCATTCGTGTTCGTTACGGCGTTCACGTTCGTGTTTGCATTCGCATTCGTGTTCGTCGTGACGACCGGAGCCGCGGTGACAGCGACCTTGATCGAGGCCGTCGTTTCGCCGATACGTGCGACGAGCGTACCCTCGCCGACCGTGGTCGCGGTCAGCTTGGTCGTGGTCGCCGTGACCTTGCTCACCGTACCGATGCCGTCGGTCGTCGTCCACTGGAACTCGGCCTCACGGATGACGTTGTTGTTGGCGTCGAACGCCTCTGCGGTAAAGGACCGCGACGAACCGACCGCGAGGCGCTCCGGCGACGAGTTGGGGTTGATGATGATCTCGTCCAAGGTTCCCGGGACGACCGCGACCTTCGCATCGGCCGTCAGGTCGTTGTAGTTTCCGGTCACGACCCAGTTGCCCGACTTGCCGGCGGTGTAGGCGTTGGCCGTTATCGTTCCGAGCGGGTCGGTCGTCGTGAAGACCGTGTTCGCCGTGAGATCGGCGGTCACGCCCGCCGCATCGCGGCCGGTGACGGTGAAGGACTGCGCGGTCCCTGCAGCGACCAGCGGATCCGTGGGAGCGATCGTGATGCCGACGATGGGGCCGATCGCTTGCGCCGTGTGCGCGAGCATGAGGCAGCCGGTGATAAGTGCGAGCATCCCTCCCAGGATTCGTGTACGCATAGTGGTATGGTTACGTGGGTAAGAGGTCGGCGATAAGGACAAGTCGTTGTTTTGTCGAGAAAAGTGGCGTGCAGGTGTAGATCGTGAGCTGCGCATTCGTGGTGTTGTCGAGGATCGAGACCGCATCGGGGTTTACGACCTTCCGCTCACGTATCGTATAGTCGTACTCGACGCCCTTCCAGTAGACCATAATGATGTCACCGACGGCCATCTGGTCGAGCAGGTAGAGCGTTCGCGGTCCGGCGAGGTACTGGAACCGGTGGCCGGTGAGGACCATGTTGCCGCCGCGGTCCGGCGTCGAGCTTGCGGGGTAGTGCCAGATGCCGCGCCAGAGCGCTCGTTCGTCCGCTCCCTCGACGATCTCGTTGTCGACGCCGATCTTCGGGATGACGAGGCGGTTGTCGCTCGGGATCGTAGCGGTCTTGACGTCAGGGATGGTGGGAAGGTACGTGGTACCGGACAGTTTCGTGGGGTAGGGGTATACCGGGGACGGGGAGAAGGAATGGTAGAAGATCCAGGGTACGAACGGTATCGCGATGATGATGAGGCCGAGGACGATCGCGGTGATCGACAGGGACAGGCGCGCGCGCTGCGAGCGTCGCCACCACCATGCCGTTCGGTTTCTTGAAGAACGGCGGTCCATGGCGGGAGGGGCTGCTGTCATAGGATCGTAGTCGGTCTGCGCTGCTATGCGCGAACCGTCTTTCGGAGCCCGAGCATGCCAGCGCCGACAAGCGATGCGCCGCACAGCATGAGGAATACATCGAGCTGGCCGACGCCCGTTTCGGCGAGCGTCAGCGACGGTTCGGCGGTCTCTGCTCCCTTGACCTGCGGCACGACGACGGTCACCGAGGTATGGGCGCTTGCCGTCGGGGTGAGCGCCGCAGTGACGGTCACCGTACCGGTGTAGACACCGGCTGCGACGTCATCGCCGATCGTCACGGTGTAGTCGGCGGTAATCGACCGTCCCGGGTCGAGATTGTCCTCGAACGAGCGCTGATACCTCGAGTTTCCAGTCGTTACCGAGGAGAAGCCCTTCGGCAGGATGTCGCTCAGTTCGAGCGAGGTCGCGGCGCCAGCGCCGGTGTTCTTGATGACGGCCGTGTAGGTGATGGAATCGCCCGGGTTCGCCGTCGATTTTTCGGTGGTCACCGGCACTTCTAGCAACGGCTTCGCGACCGGCGCGGTACCGGCGGGGCCGCCGGTCAGCGCGCACGCGTGGCCGGAAAATGAAAACGCGCCGCAACCGGCGATGAGCATTGAGAGGGCGATGATGGCGACGCGATGTGTCATGGGGATCTGTTGCTTTCCCGACAGCGGGAATCCGGTACTCACGCTTGTGATGCTACCGGATTCCCGTGTTTTTTTCAAGATGCCGTCAGGCGGCGGTCTCGTAGCGCCGTTTGTTCAGTCCGACGACGCCGAGCAGGACGAGGGATGCGCCGAGGAGCGCGATGAGGTAGTCGGTCATGCCGGTTCCGGTCGTTGCCAGGCCGAGGACCTTCGGGATGGTGACCGTGATGGTCGCTTTGGCCTGCAGTGCCGGGAGGTCATCGGCGTTCACCTCCGCCACGTTCGTGTACGAGCCTTTCTTCGCGTCCGACTCGACGCGGACGTCGACGTTCAGGACGCGCGAGTGGCCCGCTTCGAGCGTACCGAGCTTCCAGGTCATGGTCCTGCCGGTCGCGTGGGCGAACGAGAGGTCCTTCGGCAGCGTATCGGTCACGACGACGTTGGTCGCGTCACCGATGCCGACGTTCTTGACCGTGATCGTGTAGGTCAGGACGTCCTTCGGTTTCGCCGCCGTCTTGTTGACGGTCTTCGTGATCGTCAGTTCCGGCGTTGCCGCAGCGAGGACCGTCGGGACGCGAACCTCTACGGGAGAGGTCGCAGCGACCTCGGTCGTGTTGTCGCCCTTGGCCTTCACCGTGTTGACGTAGCTACCGGCCGTCTGGGTGCCGCTGATGTTCACGAGGAACGTGGTGGTCTTGGACTGGCCCGGTGTCAGGTCGCCGATCGTGAAGGACTTGGTCGTCGTGCCGTCCGACGCGAAGGTGAAGCCGGCAGGGAGCGTGTCGGTCATGACGACGTTGCGCGCCGTGTCGGTCGCCGAAGCGGCGTTCGTGACGATGACGGTGTAGTTCACGACCTTGCCCGGCGTCGTGAACGTGGCGATGTCATTGGACTTCGTGATCGAGAGGATCGGGGCCGAGACGACCGGTGTGTTGACGGTCGAGGAGACCGGCGGGGTTTCCGTCGTGTCGAACGTGCCGGTGTTCGTGATGACGGTGCCGTTGATGATGGGGGACGCCGTCTTGACGACGAAGGTCACCGTTCCCGTTTCACCGGCGTTCCGCGTGCCGAGCGCCCAGCCGATGGTCGACGTCGATGAGTCGATCGTGCAGGCGCCGGTCGTCGTGCCGCAGTCGGCGGAGACGAAGGTCGTGTTCGCCGGGAGCGGGTCGGTCAGGACCGCGTTGTTGACGGGGTTCACGCCGGTCACGGACCACGCGAGGGTGTACGTGATGTTGCCGCCGGCGTTCACCGTCGCGGGTGTCGCGGTCTTGACGAGGCCGATCGTCGAGACGATGTCATCGTTCGTGATCGTGCAGGTCTTCGTTTGGCCGACGGTTATGGCCCCCGCGCAATCAGCGGAGTACGAAGCGGTGTAACCAGCCAGCTGTGTTTCCGTAACGTTGTATACGCCCTGGTCGATCGTCACCATCGTTCCCGCCTCGCTTCCTTGGAACGAAGCGTTGGATACGTTCGTACCGGCAACGTTCATGGCGAAGTCGCTCGCGATCTTCACGCCACCGTCGTCGTTGATGACGTGTTTGATGACGTTGATCTTTGGTGCAATGTCATCGTTCGTGATCACGCAGGTGATGTTCTCACCTTCGTTCAGCGTGATCGACCCGTTCAGGACCTCAGGGCATCGTTGTACACGATCATTCGTGAACAACTGTTCGCTTGCGCCATCGGTGATCGAAACGAATTCATAGCCGAAGCGTCCAGTCTCGTTCAGAGCGATCGGTGTGTTGGCCATAACCGGTACTGTTTGCCCGGAAATTACCGATGTTCCACCGATGGTCAGGCCGAAATCGTTCTCTGTCGCCATACCGCCGTTGTTGTTGATGACGTTCTTGATGAGCTTGATCGTCGGAGCAACGTCGTCGTTCGTGATCGTGCAGGTCTTGTCATCACCTTCGTTCAGGGTGATAGAGCCGTCAGTTGCACAGTCACCGCCCCACACCGTCGGGGTATAACCAGACAGAGTGGTTTCGGACGCGGTGTACAGCGTGTTCGCCGAGAGCATGTTCACTGCTCCGCTGATGACCGGATTCCCATTGATGAACAGCGGGAAGTCGGCAACGACCGCGTCGCCGCCGTTATCATTCATCACGGTCTTTATGACGGTCAACTTCGGCGCGATGTCCTCGTTCGTGATGGTGCAGGTCTTCACATCGCCGGCTGCGAGCGTAATGTTCCCGTTCGCATCGCAGTCGCCGGTGATGGAGACGAGCTGGTAACCATCCTGTTGGGTCTCGCTCACGAGGTACGAAGCGACGTTGAAGCCGTTCTGTACGCCGCTCGTGACCGAGGTGGTGCCGACGAAGAGCGGGAAGTCGGCAACGACCGCGTTGCCGCCGTGGTTGTTCTGTACGATCTTGGTGACCGTGAGCTTCGGCTGGATGTCGTCATTGGTGATGGTGCAGGTCTTCACGTCAGCCAAGGCCAGGGTGATATTCCCGTTCTGGTCGCAATCGCCGCTGATAACCGCACTGTAGCCTGGATCGGCGGTCTCAGATACGACGTACGAGGCGGCGTTGAAGCCGTTCTGTACGCCGCTCGTGACCGAGGT
>CAYGGS010000024.1:0-12281 GCA_964349545.1 uncultured Gammaproteobacteria bacterium | reverse complement strand
GTGAACCCGCCGATGACGCCTTTCACGCCGGCGAAGATGCCCTTCGAAAAGGTCGAGACGTTCTCCTTCGTCGCGAGCGAGCCGATGTTGAGCGGCGAATCGGAGAAGAAATCCGTCACCTTCTCGATGTAGTTCGAACTTGAGAGCGTCGTTATCTCATCCCTGATCGCCGGGATCAAAAGGGCGACGAAAAGGAGCACGATCGAGATGATGACGCAATAGATGATGGTCACGCCGGCAACGCGCGGGACCCGGATCCGCTCGAACTTCCGCACGAGCGGCGAGATCGTCGCAGCGAGCACCATCGAAAGGAGGATGAGCATGATGATGTCCCGCAGGATCCAAAGGACCAGCAGGACGAACGCGATCACGAGGAACCGTACGAACGTCGCGAGCGAGATGTGGGCGGGTACGACCTTCGGGGTTTCCATCCCGTTAGACAGAATGATTAGTATGTGTAGTCATATATCGAAAAAGGGGGGTGATTTTTCATGGGGCTGTCTAACGGGATCCATGGCTCCTATTGTAGCGTATGCACGAGTTTTCGGAAGGGGGCAGCCGATTTGTACGGGCCGATCAGCGCAAGGTTCAGCTGGGAGGCCCTAATGACGTCCTTTGCGACCGCCTGTACGTCCTTCGTGGTCACTTTCATCAACTTTTCGATCTTCTGCTCCGGCGTCTCGATCTTCCCCTGCAGCAGGAGCTGCTTCGCGACCCAGTCGGCGATCTCCTCGGAGTCCTCGAGACCGAGAAGGATCTTTCCGCGAACGTATTCCTTCGCGCGCTTCAGCTCGTCCGCCGCGACAGGTACGTCACGGACCTCCTTGAGTTCAGCCCAGATCCTCCCGATCGCCTCGTTGAGACGTGCCTTCTCGAGGCCGGCGCGAACCATGAAATACCCGATATCCTGGAACACGCCGCGCTCCGAGCGGATGAAATAGCACAACCCGAGCCGCTCGCGTATCCGGATGAACAGCCGCGAGCTCATGTTGCCGCCGAGGATGATCGAGAGCACCGACAGCGCCGGCATGCGTGGATCGCCGTAACCGAACGCGGGAAAGCCGAGTCCCATCTGCACCTGCTCGGTCTCGCGGAATTTCACGGTGGTGCGCGGTGTACGCTGCGTGGTCGTGAACCGCGGGAACCTCGTTGCGACCCGCGGGCCCTTCGCGTCGCCGAAATATCTCCTTGTGAGTTTCGTGGCCTTTGCTGCATCGAAGTTCCCCGCGATGGTCAGCAGGAGGTTGTGCGGATTGTAGAACCGCGCCTTGTACGCCATGAGCTGCTTCCTCGTCACCGTCCTGATGACCTTCCGCGGGCCGGCGATGGTCATGCCGAGCGGGTTGCCCTTGAAGATGGTCTGCTCGAACAACTCCTCGAGGCTCATCATCGGGTTGTCCTCGTACATGTTGATCTCCTCGACGATGACCCCGCGTTCGCGCTCGATCTCCTTCGGATCGAACAGCGACCCGTACAGCATGTCGGAGAGTATATCGAGGGCGAGCTCGAGCTTGTCCGCGGCGACCTTCACGTAGTAGCCGGTGTGGTCCTTGCCGGTGAACGCGTTGTACTCCGCGCCGACGCCATCGAGCTCCTTCGAAACCTCGAGCGTCGACGGACGCTTCGCCGTACCCTTGAAGAACAAGTGCTCGAGGAAGTGCGACGAGCCGTTGATCGCCGATGGTTCGTAGCGAGAACCGATCGGGAACAGGATGAGCGCCGTCACCGCCTTCGTTTCCTTGAGCGGCGCGAACAGAACGCGCGTGCCGTTCTTATAGGTGAGTTTTTTAGAGACCATAGAGAATGATTATATCATACCTCCACAGATGCGGGTTTAAAACCCGCATCTGTGGGATATTGATGAAAAACAAGGTACTACTGCAGTTTACCAACTGCCTCCGCCGCCGCCACCAAAGCCCCCGCCGGAAAAACCGCCGCCGCCAAAACCGGAACTCCCCGTTGCTGCCGGAGGCACAAAACTCTGCGTCGCGGTCGTGGAAAAATTGCTCAACGCCGACCACAGGACTATCGAGTTGAACGTCGAACCCGGGCTGCCATGGTACCACGAGGGCTGCTCCATAGCGATGTCCTTGAAGGTCTTCGTCCACTGCTCCGCGACGCCGAACACCATGGCGTACGGGAGGAACCGCTCGAAGATCTTCTCCTTCTCTTGCCACTTGAGTCGGTACCGCTCGGCAGTATGCAGGAACTCACGGAACCCGCGGGCGTGCCACGCCGCCTCGACACCCTTCGCGGTCCGCTGCGGCATCACCTTCGCCATGAGCATCATCACGATCCCGAGCAGCGGCAGAACAAATATGCCGATGAAGATCGCCAAACCGCCGACGATGAACAGCGCGAGACCGATGAAGAAGTACTTCTTCCGCACGGCATCCGGGTTCGCGCTGAAGTAGCCGTCGGTCACGGTCTGCTCGTACATGAGCTTTTGCACGGCGCGGAGATCGTTCGCGAACGAACCCTTGAGGTCCGACAATTTGACGGTATCACCATCCTCGAACAGCGACGTCATCAGCTTCTCTTCGTACGATTTCAGTACCTGATCCGCCGGCTTCTTACGGACGAGCTTATAGTCCTTTCCACCTCCGAACCTGAACACCTTTACCTTTTCGATCTCCTCGATCACGAGGTAGCCACGGACCGCGAGGTCGACGATGGTCGCGATGACGTCGCGCGTCTCGGCCTTCTCGTCGTACAGCGTACCGACCTCGCCCGGCCGGAGCTCGTCAGGCGGATCGTACTGCGCGATGACGGTACCCTTCGATTTCGGGTCGCGACCGCGCGTCATCCACCACCGGATCGCCCAGACGATGATGCCGATCATGACGACGAGGTTGCCGATGATGATCCACAACAACGCCGTCCGTGATATGGGGAACGCCAACCCGCTGGAATCGGCCGACGACCGGATGGTGTCGTAATCCGCCGGCTTCGTCACGACACCCTTCGGCCAGCCAACGACGGCGGTCAGGAACGTCGAGGAAGTGAACGTCGCGGTCGACGATGCCGTCGTCGTTTCGCAGAGCTGTTCCTTCGAGTCCTGCGCACCCGTGTAGCACGTCGCCTGGATATCGGTAGCTGCGACGCCCGATGGAAGATGGACGGTCGCGGTCACCTTCGAGATCGGCGCTTCCCAGTCATCACCGGTGACGTTCCAGTACAGCTCGTCGTGATCATCGAAGAAGTTCACCGCGGTTTGTGCGGTGTAGGAGATGATGTAGGTATGATTTCCCGTGATGGTCCTATCGGCATCGCCGATCTTCAGGACGATGTTCTTCCCCTGCGTCGACCTCGTGAACGTCGCGGGCGACCTGTCTTGTAGGACGCTCACGTCCTCGATGGGCACGGACACTGAACCGCCGTTGCCCGTGTCATAGCGGAACGGGATGGTTCGGTAAATGCCGTGCTTTTCAACTTTAAAATCGACGGAGATGGTCTCCGTCACGCTGATCGATGCGTCAGTGTTGACCGTGATATCCGAGGAGAACGACGTGTACGTCGTGTCCGCCGCATACGCCGGCGCCGCCGTAAAGGCGAACGCCAGGACCGCGAGCAAAACAAGGCACCTCATCCCGTTAGAGCGCCCAAATTTTTGCATAATCGCTTGAACACTATTTGAATTGTGTACAATTCGCCGCTCTAACGGGATCATGCGAGCTTCTTCTCGATCCACCCAACAAGGTCGCCGATCGCGACATTCTCCTGCTCCATCGTATCGCGATCGCGGACCGTCACGGTCCCCTTCGGCCGTTTCGTCCCCTCGACCGTGTCGAAGTCGACGGTAATGCACCACGGTGTCCCGATCTCGTCCTCGCGGCGGTACCGCTTACCGATCGAACCGGTCTCGTCGTAGTCGATCATCCAGTGCTTCCGAAGCGTCGCTGCGATCTCTTGCGCGACCTTCTGCAGTTCCGGCTTCTTAGAAAGCGGCAGGATGGCGGCCTTGTATGGCGCGAGCTTCGGAGGAAGCTTCAAGACCATTTCCTCCTCCTTGATGCTCTCGGTCGTCGTCGAACGGCCGCCTTGAATGGCGGTATATCCATTGCATAGCACCGCAAGGAACAGACGGTCGATGCCGCATGTCGGCTCGATGACGAACGGCCGATACTGCTCGTTCGTTTCCGGATCACGCATCGCGAACGACTTCCCCGTCGCCTTCTCGTGCAGCGCAAGATCATAATCGCGACGGTTCGCGAGTCCCCAGAGCTCGTCCCATCCCCACGGGAACATGAACTGTAGGTCGACAGTGCGCTTGCTGTAGTGCGCGAGCGTATCTTTCGGATGGTCATACCGTTTGAGAAGGTCCTTCGCAAGGCCGAATCGCTCGATCAACACACGCTCCTGGAATTCGAGCCACGCCTCGAACGCTGCCTCATCGGTCCCGGGTTTCACGAAGTACTCGACCTCGGCAATGGTGAACTCACGGAGCCGGAAGATGAAGTTACGGTACGTGATCTCGTTCCGGAACGTACGCCCCACCTGCGCAAGGCCGAACGGTAGTTTGACGCGAGTCGTATCGAGGACGTTCAGGTAGTTTGTGAACATGCCCTGCGCATTCTCCGGGCGCAGGTAGGCTTCGGATGTCGCATCATCAGTTGCACCAACGAACGTCTTGAACATCGAATGGAACAGCCGGGGCTCGGTGAACTGCCCTTTGTGTGGATGCTGCTCGAGCTCCTCGGGTTTATCGGCGCGGAATCGCTCGTGGCACACCTTACATTCGACAAGCGGATCGGTGAAATTCTCGATATGGCCGCTCGCCTTGAGGACATCGGCGTGGGTCACGACCGTCGACTCGATGCCGAGGATGTCCGAACGTTCCTGCACGAACACCTTCCACCATTCTAATTCAATGTTGCGTTTCAATAACACGCCGAGTGGGCCATAGTCATAAAATCCGCCCAATCCCCCGTATATTTCCGCGGATGGAAAGACAAAACCGCGGCGCTTGCATAAGTTGACGATGCTTTCCATTGATACCTTATCGCTCATATGACTCTTGTTATACGTTTTGCCAGGATTGCCCCGCATTCGACCGAGCGTAGCCAGGGCGCAGTGCGGGCTTTACTATTAGTTCCATTGATACGCCCATTTTTCTTCGTCATGACCGCACTACCATAACATTTTTCCACCTGCATCGCAATGTCGCTTGACTCACCCCCCTTCTACGAAGTACCATGTGCACAGCAACACCGCACAGTTCGCGGCAGCCACGAAAGGAGGACCGCTCGTTCCACGCAACGGGTGCATTATTCTGCACGGCTACACTGCAACTCCACGTTTCATCCGCAGTTGACGCCTACCCTGTGAGGTAGATCATGTGCGGCAGCATGAAAGCCGGTGATCTGATCGCGTCGAAGACCCTGGTCGGCAACACGGTCACCCTCCGCGGCAATGGGTCCGAGCCGCTCGAGCTCGAGCTCACCGGAGTCGTGAACAACGGCCACACGATGATGTTCATCGGCAAGACCCCCGACGGTGCCGTCGAGAGCATCGCGCTCTCGCCCGACGCCGCGCGGACCGAGACACAGATCGGCCATGTCATCGACATGGGCGGCGGCAGGACGCTCACCATCCCCCAGCCGATCCGCTGCTAGCAGGAACCCATCGCGAACACCGTCCTCGGACGGCGACGCGTGGCTTGAGGAACGACCGGCGTGCGACTTCATGTGCACGTCGGTCAGTCTTTTTTATACATCACAACGCTCACATAGTTTGTAGTATGCGAATTTCGTCGCGCTGTACGAGCGACGATCAGGGTGACCCCGCTAAGCGGGGTCGGGACCCTAGCGGAGCGAGTAAACGCGACACCTTGAAAGGGAAAAGGTCGCCGACGCGCCATAGCGCTTTGGCGACGGCGCGATGCGTCGAAGGGAAAACCGTTTAGGTTGTCCCTTCGAAAGACTTTTACAGCTCCTTCCCAGCCTCGACCCTGATCACGCCGCCCACATCGAGCACGGCGACATCGCGCCGCGTGAGCTGGCCGGTCAGTAGATGGTTCGCGAGGGCATTGTCGACGCGTTCCTGCAGAATGCGCCGCAGCGGCCGCGCGCCGTACACCGGGTCGAACCCGGCCTGCGCGAGCTCGTGGATCGCGCCGGGTGATGCACGGAGCGTGATGCCCTTCGACTCGAGACGCTCCGCGATCTTCTCGAGCAACAGGGAAGCGATCTGCTCGATCTCCTCCTCGGCGAGCGGCGTGAACACGATGATGTCGTCGAACCGGTTCAGGAACTCCGGCCGGAAGTAGCGGCCGAGCGTCGTTTCAAGAAGCTCGGAGCGTATCTTCTCGATCGCCTGCCCCTCCTTCATGCGCTGTTGGATCACGTCGGTACCGGCGTTCGACGTGGCGATGATGATCGAGTTCGTGAAGTCGATGGTCCTGCCGCTCGAATCGGTGAGCCGCCCGTCGTCAAATACCTGTAAAAAGACGTTCAGCACGTCAGGGTGCGCCTTTTCCAATTCGTCGAGCAGGATCAACGAGAACGGGTTCGTGCGGACCGCCTCGGTGAGATAGCCGCTGCCCGCGCCCTGGTACCCTGCCGGCGCGCCGAGGAGCCGGGCGATGCTCGATGAATCCTGGTACTCCGACATGTCGAGCCGGATCATGTTGCGCTCGTCGCCGAAGTAGGTCTCGGCGACGGTCTTCGCGAGCTCGGTCTTCCCGACGCCGGTCGGACCGAGGAACAGGAACGTCCCGATCGGCCGATTCATGTCGCGGAGCTCGGCGCGCGAGCGGCGCAACGCGTTCGATACCGCCTTGATCGCATAGTCCTGGCCGACCATGCGCTCATGCATCCGTTCCTCGAGGTGCAGGAGCTTCGTGACCTCGTCCTCCGTCACCGATGCGACGTTCGCGTTCGTGCGCCGGCTGATGACCGCGGCGGCATCCTCCTCGGTGACGATCGCATGCTCCCCCTTCGCCGCCCTCGTGAACGCACCGACCTCCTCGAGGAGCGTCAGCGCCTTCTCCGGAAGCCGCCGGTCATGGATGTACCGCGTGCTCAGCTGGACGATCTTCTCGATCGCAGCATACGAGAAGAACACACCATGTCGGTACTCGACGGTGCCTGCCTTCGACTCGAGGATCTGGATCGCGACCTCCTCCGGCACCTCCTGCACGTCGATCTTCTCGAACGCCGTGAAGAGCGCCGACGGTTCGATATGGTGGCGGTAGCCCTCGTTCGTCGTGGTGGCGAACGCGACGAAGGACCGGTTCTCGAGGACCTTCCCGAGGATAGATGCGAGGTCGAGCGTCTCGCCCGACACGGTCGAAAGGCCGACGAGCTCCTGGATGTCCTCGATCGCAAGGACGATGTTGCCTGACTTGATGATCTCGACGATGATCTCCTGCAACCGTTGCTCGAGCGCACCCGCAGCCCCCGCGCTGCTCACCAGGGCGGATACGGAAAGCTGTACGAGGCGTTTGTCCTTGATGACCTCCGGCACCTCCTCGGCGGCCATGCGCTCGGCGATCGCGTACAGCATGCTCGTCGTTCCGACGCCCTTCTCGCCGACGAGGATGACGTTATGGCGGCCGCTCTCGACGATGTGGAAGAGGTCCTCGAGCTCGCGCTCGCGGTCGACGACGAGCGGCAGCGTGCCGCGACGCGCCCTCAGCGTGAGGTCGGTGCTGAAGTGATCGAGCATCGGCGTCGCCTGCGCGGTCATCGCACGGTCCATGCCGCTCTTCGGCTTGTTGAGGGCTCGGACGCGGAGCTGCGACCAGGCGTGGAACAGACGCCGCTGCATGAGCGCCCAGAGGACGACGTTATGTACCTTGTCCTTGTCGGCCTTCAGGTCGAACAGGATCTCCTGGGCGACCGACGGTTCGAAGGCGAGCGCCTCGAAGAGGTGTGGCGGGGTGACCTGCAGCATCCGCGCCTCCTGGGCGCGTTCGTACGCCCGGACGAGCACGGCGCGCGTCGCACGGCCGAGCTGCGGCTCTGCTCCCTTCGCCTTCACGACGTGGGCGATGGCGCGCTTGACGCGATCGTGGAGCGGGCGGCCGTACGCACCGAGCCGCAAGAGCGCGAAGGAGACGTCCTTGTCGAGCGTCGCGACCGCGAGAAGATGGACCGGCTCGACGGTCGGATGCTTGAGTCGAAGCGCGAACTCGAACGCCTGCTCGACGATCGCCCGCGCAGGACGCGTGAAGGACCGGCTCACGTCGGTCACCGCGCTCTGGTCGATCGCGTTCACATCATCGACCGGCGCGGGCGTACGCACCGACGATGGCGCGGGGATCGGCGTCAGAAGGTGCCGCGTCCGGTCGAGCCGGTAGAAGACGTAGAGGTCGGTCAAGAGGGAGATCCAGAACACCGCCATGCTCGGGGACCGCAACGCGAACAGGTCCATGAACAGCCGCGGCAGCCCGAACAGGCCGTCAGCGCCGCCGCTGATCTCGACCGTCGGCGCGGCTGCCATCACGCCGAGCACGGCGCCGACCACACCGAACGCGAGGAACAACCCGTCAATCGTCGTCCGCACGATCCGTTCGAGCTGCTCCTCGAAAAGGTGCAGTTGGTCGACCGGTGCGCTCCACGCGAGCCATCGGTGATGCGCCCAAAGGTACATCCCCCGTCCTGCGCACAGCGTGCAGCGAGTCGATCCCTTCGGACCGGACACGAACCCTTCGCCTCCGCAGATCGGGCAGGTCGCGCGTACGGTTTGTTCGCTCAGGCGTTCCATACGATCAGCCGATGAATTGCCGGACGATCTGGTAGACGATTGCCGGCATCACGGCGAGCCATACGATGAATCCCGCGAGCAGCACGAGCGTCCAGATCATGAGACCGAAGAACCGGAAGACGAACACGATGATGCGGACGAAGAAACTGATGATGCGCCCGCTCTTCGAGTAATCGCCGTACATCGGCTTCCCGAGGTTCCGTACGAGGATCGGGATCGAGAGCCGGTTGAGGATGGTGAGGAATTCCTGCCAGGTGAACCGGGCCGCGTTCGCGGTCCCCGTCGTGTACCACCAGACCGGAAATCTGAACACGTCGAACAGGACGTCCTTCAGGACGAACCTGGTCGCCTTCACTACCGCGCTTTCTGGCATTTTTGTTCTTTCCATCGCCCGTACCATACCACAAATCTACACCATTTTCAACAATATCGCACGCGAAAAGGACCGGTATGCATCATGCTGCCGGTCCCTTACGAGCTGCTCATGGCAAGGGGTGCCACAATGAGAACCCTCCTGGTAGGTTGTCCATCGCTCCGTCCTGAACGACATCGTGGCAGAACCTGCACCTCAGGTTCGGCTTCATGCGCTCGGGAATGAACGAGCTCCTGGTCGTTCCGCAGTACACGGTCGCATGGGAATTCGTTCCCTCGACCATATGCCCCGGAGTCTCCTTGAGCATCCACTCCCGCACCGGTTCGGGAAAATCGAACAGGTGTCCCTCTGGAAAGTGCCGAGGCGCTCTCGGCATGGCCCATCACCTCCTTAGGTGCACAGCCCGGTCAACGAACTACCCTCTCTGATTCCGTACTACTCCTTGCTGCGCTGGACGTCAACAGCCCGTTTCCCGGGTCGTCGAGCGCGCCCTTGACGGAATGTACCGTTGTCAGTAAGCTCGTGTGTACTTCACGGAAACCACGAAGTTCGTCAACAAACCGGGAGGTCCCGATGGACCGCTTCATCGGCATCACGAAGGTGCTGAAAACGCGGTTCACGAATTGGTGGACCGCACGCGTCGAACGCCCAGGCTGTGAGTTCAGCGATGTCCATATGCAGCGCAAGGACGCGGTGCTCATGTGGGTGTTCTGCAGGAACCCGTTCGGTAGGGCATTTTACAACGGCATGAGCGCGAACGACTGGACGTGGCTGCGGCTGTACTACAGCTGGATCCCTATGATGTACCTCATCAAGGGCGAGGTCCTAACGGCATGCGTGTGCTTCATCGGCATCGAGCTCACGGACATGTTCGACGGGTGGTTCGCCCGGATGAAGGGCCAGGTCACCGAGTGGGGCGCGTGGTTCGAGACCAGGGTCGACTGGGTACTTCTGGTGCAAACCCTCGTCGGTGTCCACGTTCGCTACCACGACATGCAGTGGTCAACGGTCACCGTGGGATTGCTCGAGTTGCTGCGGGCGGCCGGAGGGATCTGTCTCAACGCGGCGGGTTTCAAGCCACTCCCCAATCGGGCCGGCAGATGGAAGATGCCGTTTCTCGTCGGCGGCATCGGCTTCAGGCTCATTAACGATCTCGTCACTGATCCGACGACAACGTCCTACGCGATTGCCATCCTGCTGTGCGCGTACACTTGCATGGTGATTGGCATCGTCCTGTCGATCGTTTCGCTCCATGAGCATCTGCGCGATTTCCGCGCGTGGATGCCACAAACCCGGCGCTGAGTTCGGAGGACTCGGCGCTTTCTGGTATTCGCTTGAACTTACTGGCCCATGACGATTCCCTTACCAGCGGCCTTCGTATCGTCCGTCAGGTCCGTCGTCACCAGATCGGACGTGGCTGCGACGGTCGCACCGGTGAAACCGTCGGTCGCGGAGAACGACGTCGGACCGAGAAGCTGTGCCGCTGCCCCGATGTCGCTCGGGCCAGGCGTCAAGGAAAGCTCGAAGGATGCCGAAACCGGCGAACCGCTCTGGCCGACGCCCGCTGGCAGCCGATTGAGCGTCCAGACGACCTCACGCTGCGCAGTGTCGAACGTTACGCTACCGGCGCTCGCCACGGTGTTCTTCCCGGTCCAGTAGATCGTTGAAGGGACCGTCGCGGTAACGGTCATTACATTCAGGTCGTTCGTCGAGTTGGTGACCGTCCAATAGACGCGATAGACCGTGGACTGTCCGACAGTCGGCGGGAGCGGCCCGGAACCGAGCATCGCACCTTGCGCGTCGTAGTAGCGAGCTGACACGGTGAGCGTCGGCTTCGCGTTGACCTTCACCGTCAGCATATCAGCGTCCGCTTTGATCGCCGAGTCCCCACCGCTTGCGGCAATGGCCGCTGTTGCGGTGATCTGCGGTCCGGTCTCGTTCTTACCCGCCGTCGGTGCAGCAGGCACCTTCAGCGTGAACCGCACCGTGCCTGACATTCCCGGATCGATCGAGGCGAGGACTGGCACTTTCTTGACATCCCACGATGCCGTGCCATCCTTGAGCACGGTACCGTAATCATCGGTGAATGTCGCGGCATCGAACGCACCGCCGGCGAGCGTTACGCTGACCGTTGCATCGGTGATCTCGAGATCGCTCGCATTGGTGTAGGCGATCTCGAACGAAAGCTGGTCGCCGGGATTTGCAGTAACCGCTGGTCCCTGTGACGCGTTCACGGTCGTCTGGAGCGTGAGCGTTGACGTGATGAGCTGCACCACGGCCGTCGTCTCGACCTGCCGTTCGAACGTCGTTCCCTGCTTCAGCTCGGCAGTAAAAATCAGCTGTTGTGCATCACCAACGGTGCCCTTGAACGACCCGTCGATGGTGATCGTTGCCTTTTCGCCGCTCTTCAATTCGTTCACTGCCCAGAGGTTATTGTTGTCACGCGGCTTCGGGTCGCTCGACTTTACCGTAAATCCTTCGGGGTACGTCGCGACAAGCCGAAGGTCGTTCAACGTATCAGATGACGTGTTCGTATAGGTGAGCACGTACCGCACAATCGACCCGGGACTCGCCTGCGAAGGGCCCTTGAGGTCGAGTGTCACGATCGATGACGCGATCAATACCGAACCGCTCGCCTTTGCCGTGAAATCGTAGTTGAAGTTCGCCGGCCGGTACGTGACGGACGCGTTGAAGGTCTCGACGCTGCCGACCTCACCGGTGATCGTGCCGGTGATCGATACGGTCCTGCTCCCCTGGGCCGGGATCTGCCCGAGCTCCCAGAGGGTGTTATTCGCGTCGGAGGCTGCGGGATCGCTCACACTAAACATCCATCCATCCGGCGTCGCGACCGACAGCTCGACGTTGGTGATGCCCACCGCCTCCTCATTGGTGATCGTGAAGACGTAGGTGGCAGGTGCGGCGGACGTGACCGAACTCGGCGACGATATGCCGAGGTTCACGCTCTGTTCGTTGAAGCGGTTGTCCTTGTTGAACGTGTAGAAACCGGCGAGCGTCGCGACGACGAGCACCGCCAGCACGCCGAGCGTGATGAACAGGCGCTTCGGCAGCTTCCGTTCCTTCGAGCGTTCGATGACTTTGAGCGGCGGCTCGTCCTTCTGTGCGCCGTCGCTGCGGTAGATCTCGTCGATGATCGCGTTGGGCCCCTCCGCGTCGTCCTTGCGGGGACGCGGAGGGGCCC
>CAYGGS010000023.1:10791-12504 GCA_964349545.1 uncultured Gammaproteobacteria bacterium | reverse complement strand
CACCAACAGGTCCTCGACCATGTGCTCCCAGTCGACCACGTCGCCGTTCATGCGCGTCGGCGGGGTTTCCATCAAATCCTTGTGCTCGAGCTTGCCGCCGACCGGCGCATACTTTCCGGGATGCGCGATCTCGTGCTTCGAGCGCTGTAACAACAGGCATGTACCATCGCGATACGCGACCGCGGTCGCGACGAAGTAGAACAGCTTCTCCTGCTTGGCCTTAGCGTTTGAAATGGGTGGGACGTGGATCATAGTATCAATATAAAGGGAAAGTCGCCGACGCGCCATAGCGCTTTGGCGACGGCGCGGGAGGCATCGGAAGGGAAAACCGTTCAGGTTTTCCCTCCGAATATCATAAGATTTGGTAGGTTCCCCTCTGATAGGTCCACGACGCGCCCGGGCCGGCTGAAAACATGACACTGGAAAGACCGGACTCATACCTCACGATCGCGTTGTTCTCGAGGTAGAGCTTTTGCGCCGTGACTTCCTTCATCTCGCCGTTCTGACTGACCTTCGCGACGCCCTTCGGTGCATATACGACAGCCGAGGCGTTCGGATGATCGACTGTCGGCTTCGAAAAATTGTTGCCGATATCGAACGCCGGGAGCGCCGAATCAAGGCTCGCGCTCATAGCGATGCCCATGATGTACGTACCCGCGGTTGAATTGCGTTCAAACATGGAATCGTTGTTCGCCATGATCCGACCGCTCGTCACCTTCGTCAACTCGGTGTCTGGATTGTCGGCGATGATGATACCGCTGTTGGAGCCGTACGCATCCGATAGCGTCAAGATCGCGCCGTTGATCATCGTGATGTTTCCCTTGACCCACACGGCGCCGGTCAACGTGACCGTGTTGCTGATGGTGACGTCGCCGATATATTTCCTCGGTCCGATGCTGCCGCCCGTGATGACGCACGGGTTCGGGCTGCCGCCGCAGGTGACCGGCGTACCGCCGTCCTCCGCAGCCTGCTCCCAGATGGCGATCTGCTGGTCCGAGATGGGAAATGCGACCGGTTCGGGATCCATGGCGCCGGGTACCATGTCGATGTCGATACAGTACAGCGTGTTGTCGCCGTTATCGCACTGCTCCGTACCGCCGTTCGCCTCGACATCGTTGCTCGTGACGTTCCGATAGTATGCCTTCTTCCCGATGCTGGCCTTGCTCATCGAATAGGCGCGCGCATCGCCGCCGACCGTCTCAACCTCGAGCGACGGCTGCACACCGCCCATCTTCACCTGGAATGCCACGTCGCACGCCGGCGACGTACAGAGCTCCGCGGTCGTCGGGAGCGTATTGCCGGTCATCACCGTGCCGTCCGCATAGGCGGTCTCGTCCACCGACCGGACCATGGAAAAATAATTTGCGCTGTTCGCGCCGCTCACTTGTAACACGAGCCAGTACCGCACCCCTGCTGAGATGAGCGTCTGCGGTGTGAACGCGAAGTCCTTGAAGGCGTTCTCCCATCCCGGCGCGGACTTCAGGGGGAGCGACGAGGCGTTGACGGTGATCTGCGCGCCCGGAACCATCGTTGTGCCCGGCTTTCCCGTGCCGTCGTCGAAGTAGATCGACAGCGTGGGATTCGCCGGGTTGCCCGTACGCGCCATCTTCAGGCTCACCTGCGTCACCTTGTCGGTCGTCGTCGGAACGAAGCTCTGGACCACGTACCGCGTCGAGGTCGACCCGCGCACGTCGAACGACGTGTAGGGAGCGC
>CAYGGS010000023.1:0-10781 GCA_964349545.1 uncultured Gammaproteobacteria bacterium | reverse complement strand
TCGCCGGAGATCTCCGTGCCGCTCCCGCTGCCGGTCGCGATGCTGATCGGTCCGGCGACGTACACGTTGCCGGGGGCGCCGTCGGCGCCGAGGATCTTCGCGTTGTTGTTGAACACGATCCCGCCGGTCCCCGTCTGCACGCCGTAGACGAACGACGAGTACTCGCTGCTGGTGTTCAGTCGCGTCCGTACCTGCTTGGTGAGCGACTGCCCCCCGCTGACCGTGGTCCCGGTGGCGGTCACGATGCGGTTGACGGAATCCCAGCTGACCGAGAACGTTCCCTGCTCGAACGGAGTATCGGTCTCTCCGGAATAGTTTGGATTGCCGGGACACTGGCTCGTGGGCGCGCCGGTGTTGTTAAGGCACCACACCGCCTTCTCGATCCCTGCTTCGGCGATCTGCAGCGCTGCCTGCTCGTTGATGCGTCGGCCGACGGTGCGCGTGTTAACCTGCGTGAAATCGAACACGGCAAGCGCGATGATCAGGACGACGCCGGTGAATATCAGCGCCATGATGAGACCATCTCCCGAAACGCGATTATGGATGGTTATGGAATGTTTCATCGAGTATCGAATATTGCGTGTATGATGAGCCGCGGATCGTGCGTTCCGCGGCCAGTGTCACGGTGACCGCGGTCGCCTGGTCGGCGGTAACCGTATTGTAGCGGAAATTCACGTCCTTCACATCGCGGGTGACCTCCGTCGTCGTAGCGGTCCGGGAACTGGTCGCGTCGGGGTCGGTCTTCATCATCAGGGCGGTCCCCTCGAGGTAGAACGCGATGAAATCGGTATCGGCCGTCGTCTGCCCGCCCACGAGGCTCGGCAGACCGACCACAAGAACGTCATCACCAGTGGTGTACGTGGTGCCCCCGAAGTCGTGGCTCGTATGGACCCTCGTCGCCTGCCGCAGGTTCCCGTCCATGACCGCCAAAATCCTGCTCGCGCTCAGGTCCACGATGATCTTGTCCTGCTCATCGTTCGAGAACGAGCCGGCGGCGAGGTACACGTTGTAGATGACGATGCCGACCACGGCGAAGATGGACATCGCGACCAGCAGCTCGGCGAGCGTGACGCCGCGACGGTTCATCCCGTTAGAGAGAAGGTGATGCAAAATCTTCCGACATGATGTATTCCGACGTATGATCAGCGGGCTCTCTAACGGGATCATAGGCTGCTCCTTCCGATGAGCGTCGAAGCGGAATAGCTCTGCACGGCTCCGCGCCGGAGCCAGGATATCGTCACGGTCGCCTTCTTCAGAGAAATGCTCGATCCGTCGGGATACGGTTCGATCGCGACGTACGCATTGTCATCGAACACGGCGGGCGTGCTGTCAGGCAGATCGTTCACGCCGAGCCGTACCCATGCCGCGGGCATCGTCGGCTCTGCCGGAACATCGAAATTCCAGGAGTCCGTCGACGAGCCGGCCGTCTGGACGTCATCGACCTCCGCATGGACGCCGTTCCATCCGACGAGCGCCGCGGTCCCGGAACCGATGGCGCTGACGGCATCGGTCGCGGTGAGTACCGGCGTCACATTGCCGTTCACGGTGAGCGTGAACGTCGCGGGCGCGGTGCCGCTCACCGCAAGTTCGATGGTGAACCAGCCGCCCTTCGCCAGCGTCATGTTCGCCGATCCCAGCTTCGAGACGACGCCGTTCAGCACCTTCTCCAGGTAGATGTTTTGCACGCCCGCGACCGCGGTGTCGTAGTCGGTCTGGATGCCGACCGGCTGATACTCGCCGATCCGCAATCGATACAGCGTACCGGCATCGACGGCGCGGACGTAGTACCCGACCGACCAGCCGACGTTCGGATCGTTGTTCGATACGGTGTCGTCCGATACGAACCACTTCGAGGTCAGCGTGACGTCGTCGTAGCTCCCCGATGGGAACTGGAGGATGCCTGACGGCCTGCCGGTGATGCCGGTCGCTTTCCCGAGCGTGAGCACGTTCGGAACGGAGTGATCGGCGCCATTCGCCGCATCGGCGGCAACGGTCCAATCGCCCGCGTTATAGAGGATGTTCCTCAGGGGGCAATTGGTCGGCGTACCGCAGCTCGTTTGGGTGGGCAGCGACGCAAAACTGGCCCGTCGCAGGGCGTTGAGCTCCTGATCGGCGAGCATCGCCGCCTGGGCGCGGAGGATGTTCCCCCGGTTGATGCCGCGTACGCTCGCCATGGCGACGAGCAACAGCGACATGATCAACACCACGAACAGCGTGATCATCGATTCCATCAATGTGAATCCGTGTTGTCGTGCTTTTTTTATCGTTCGTTTGGGTGTTCCCACTCCTCCAGTATTCCATAAAACACCCTGCTTCTCAAGGGCCACGTGCCGCTCCCGTAGGTTTACCAAACGACCGAGAACGGATATGCTACCGATGGTACGATCACGCTGAGCCGATTGGCACCCAACGCCCTCCATGAAAAACGGGAAGAAGATCATCGCGGTGCTTCCGGCTTTCAACGCCGCAAAGACATTGGCCGACACGCTCGGCGACATCCCCCGATCGTACGTCGACGACGTCATCCTCGTCGATGACGCGAGCACCGATGGCACGCCGGAGCTCGCGCGGTCGCTCGGGCTCACGACGATCGTCCATCCGCGCAACAGGGGATACGGCGGGAACCAGAAGACCTGCTACGATGCCGCGCTCGAGCGCGGCGCGGATATCGTCATCATGGTGCACCCGGACCACCAGTACGACCCGACGCTCGTCCCGCAGCTCATCGGACCGATCGCGCGCGGCGAAGCGGACGCCGTGTTCGGCTCGAGGATGCTGCGACGCGGCGAAGCACTCAAAGGCGGCATGCCGTACTGGAAGTACCTTTCGAACATCGCGCTCACGCGGATTGAGAACGCCGTGCTCGGCCTTCGGCTGAGCGAGTACCACTCCGGCTTCCGCGCATACCGGAGCTCGGCGCTGCGCACCCTGCGCTACCACGACAACTCCGACGACTTCGTGTTTGACACCGAGATCATCGTCCAGTGCAAGCTCCGGGGATTGACCATCAAAGAGGTCCCCATACCGACGCGTTACTTCAAGGACGCCTCGTCGGTCGGGATAAAAAGAAGCGTCGTCTACGGTGTGAGCATCCTCGCCGTGATGGCGCAGTTCCTGCTGCACAAGTTGCGTTTCAGGTCATACACAAAGTTCGAACTCGTATGAACAGGCGACGGGACATCCTCATCGTCTGCTGCATCGTCGCCGTCGGCTTGGCGGTACGGCTCGCGACGAGCTGGGACCGAACCTTGTGGCAGGACGAGGCGGAAACCACGATCAATTCGCTCCAAATCATCGATCATGGTTACCCCTCGGACACCTTCAAAGGGAAGCCCCTCTATGAGAGCAAGAGTTACATCCGATCGAATGACCAGAAATACCAATACGCTTCCACGAACTACCATGGGTCTCATTATGAACGGAACAAGGGCTGGCTGACCTACTACTACCAGGCGCTGTTCCTGAAAATGTTCGGTTTCTCGACGTTCGTCGCGCGACTACCGTTTTTACTCCTCTATATCGTGACGAGCTCGCTGCTGTTCGTCATTGGCAGGAGGTTCTTCGGCAGAACGGCCGGCATGCTCGCGGCCGGACTCTATGCGATCGATTATGCCGCTGTCTGGTATGACGCCCAGGCGAGATACTACTCGGTCCTGACCGTTCTCGCGCTCGCACTGGTGTACGCGACATTCCGCGCGGTAACCGAGGGGTCCCGACGCTGGTACGTCCTGTCCGGCATCATCCTGGCGCTCCTCTTCTATACGCACATGGTCACGTTCGCCGCTGCGGCCTGCTTCGTCGTGTGCGTGCACCTGTTCCACAGCCGACGCATCGGTTCGGTGTTCCGATCGAAGCCGCTCGTCATGTTCCTGTCGGTCGCCGGGGTCTGCATCCCCTGGTTCATCGCGGTACGGTTCTGGGAGGTGACCGGCATGCTGTCGGACATGACCGATGTGTACGTGTGGTTCATCGGGCTGGCCGGATTCCTGATCGCTGCCGGGACCCTGGTCCTCATGCTCTCGCCGCTGTACCGCCTGCGGCCGTCGTGGAAGCTGACGCCGGTCGCCTGCCTGCTGCTCTACTTCGCGGCAACCGCGGTCGTGAAGCCGATCCTGATCCCTGCGGAATCGTTCGCGGCCCGGACGTTCGTCGAACTGCACACGATGTACTGCCTGCTCGCGGGATACCTCGCAGCGCTCGCCCTCGCACATCCCCGTACGACGCGCGCGATGGAACTGACGGTTCCCACCATGCTCCTTACGCTCGTGGTCGTCGTCTTCACGGCGATCCTCGAACCGGTCGGGAAGGTGCCGCGGGACCCGAGCTGGGTCAGACCCTCGATCGCGTACCTCGACCGCCTCCACCTCGCGCCGGATACGCCCGTGCTCGTATCGTACCAGCAGTTCCCCTTCATGCTCTATTCCGACTACAACGTCGACCTGGTATGGCCGCTGCGCAAGAGCTACATCGATTCGTATCCCGGCAGGATGATCATCATCCTTGACGATCGTATGCTCGAATACACCTCTTTCTACCCAAAGAACGAATTCCCGAAAAACGGGCCGAACTACGGCGACCGAATTGCCGGCTGCGCCCCAACGGCCCTGACGACGACGGTCACTGCGTACGACTGCCCGACACTGTGATTGATGGTACGCCTTCTACCCTGCCGTTGTGAACAGAGGCTCGTCGTTCTGTTAGTGATCACTACCGCATTCTTATCCATCGGAAACCCTTCAACTGACCTTCTTTTTCCCGTACTACCATGCGTATCATGACGAACGCGAGCGTTGCATATATGATCACCACCCGCACAAATGATAGTCGGTTCCACCATCCGCGAATTGATCCCGGTGAACGTATCATTAGCATACGAGCGTCCAACGGGTGGTACGTAGGTGCACTGGCGGGGTGGAACAAGTCATGAGAACACGATATACTGTTCACACGATGTACGAGAATAACAACTACCGAGTTTCACTACTGAGCATTTTTTGGTTCTTCGCGCTTGTAGCGCTCGAACCAAGGATCGCGCACGCCTACCTCGACCCGGGAAACGGCAGCTACTTCATCCAGATAGCTATTGCAGTGGTGCTCGGCGGACTTGTCGCAATGAAATCGTCGTTCTCAAAAATCAAAGGGGTTATTTCCAGGCTCTTTTCAAGACGCCAAAATAAAAAACAATAAGGGACACATGGAAAAACTCCCAAGCTCCTACCGTGACCCGAGCGGCTTCGTCTTTTCGCATGACGGCGCCCTCTACCGGCAAGTCAACAGCTCGTACCACGAGCAGTACGAAATGCTTATGCGGTCCGGACTCTATCAGGAGCTTACGGAACGTGGATTGCTTATTTCGCATACCGAGGCTACGGTCGGCAGTCCGGAACCAACAACTTCGTATAAAATCCTGAAACCGGAACTGATCCCTTTCATCTCATACCCGTACGAGTGGTGTTTCGGACAACTCAAAGCCGCGGCGGTGCTTACACTCGAGATCCAAAAAACCGCACTGCTCTATGGAATGTCGCTCAAAGATGCAAGTGCGTTCAACGTACAATTCCTAGGATCACGTCCTGTATTCATTGATACGCTCTCGTTCGAACGATATAGAGAAGGAAAGCCGTGGGTCGCGTACCAGCAATTCTGTGAACAATTTTTAAGTCCGCTCGTACTCATGAGCAAACGCGACGGTCGGCTCGGACAGTTACTGCGTGTTTTTCCTGACGGAATTCCCATCGATCTGACAAGTGCGCTCCTGCCGATGAGGTCCTGGGTTGCACCATCGCTTCTTGCGCATGTCCACCTGCACGCAAAAAGCCAACGTCGGTTCTCGACGTCTTCCGCTCCAACGTCGCGTCGTTCCATTGATAAACCGATCCTCGAACAGCTCGTTGCGACGCTCCGAACAACGGTCCAACGGTTACAGTGGGATCCCCCGAGAACGACATGGACGAACTACTACGGATTGACCAACTATACGGACAAAGGAATGGACCATAAAATTAAGGTCGTTGCTGGGTTCATGGACAAACTCTCACCGAAGAGCGTCTGGGACCTTGGTGCGAACACTGGTGCCTTCAGCGCTCGTGCTGCATCAAGGAACATTTCGACGATCGCGTTCGATAACGATATCGGTACGGTCGAACTATTGTACCGTCAATGCAAAGAAAAAAATGACGCGATCACTCTTCCGCTCATCCTCGACCTTACGAATCCGAGTCCACCCGTTGGTTTTGGAAACAGGGAAAGAATGACGCTCGAGGAACGAGGCCCTGCTGATACGGTGCTCGTATTGGCGCTCATCCATCATCTTGCTATAGGAAAAAACATTCCCCTAAGCTCGCTGGCATCGTATCTCTCGCGGATCGGAAAATCCTTGATCATTGAGTTCGTACCAAAATCGGACTCGCAGGTTCAGGCCATGCTCTCGAATAGGGATGACATTTTTGATGGCTATTCAGAGGAATCGTTCAAACGGGAATTCTCCCGTTATTTCACAATACGATCCTCAACGCAGATTGCTGATTCTTCAAGAATCGTGTTCTGTATGGAAAGAAGGCGTATTGCATGAACGTTCTCATTGCTATTTATCCGTACCTTTTCGCTGTTTTCCCGACTCTATTCTTGTTCTTTAATAACCTTCCGCAGTACCCCGTATCATTCAGTGAAACGGTTATTCCTCTAATAATGGTGATCGTTTTTACTTTCGTCTGTGTCGAGGGTTTATCACGGCTATTCAAAAACAGACAGAAACCATCGCTCGTCGTGTCGCTCTTCGTCCTTTTATTCTTCTCGTACGGTCGGCTCGAAACCGTATTCTTACGCTACCCGGAATTTTTCCCCCCTCTGTACCTGACGCTCATATTTTCTTGCCTAACATACGCAATAATCAGCGTCCGCAGGGAGTTTTTTGCTATAAGCCGGGCTGCAGCGATGGTCGGGGTTCTTCTTGTACTGATGCAGCCTATGGCGTATATCATTTCCCGGTCGACGGACGGCGTCGTTCCAGGCTCATCTCATACATCCGGGAGTTCCGGCGCCTTCGACGCGAGCGCGGTACGCCCTGACATCTACTACATCATACTCGATGGGTACGCCAGGCAGGACGTCCTGAGCGAGTTATACGATCACGATAATTTGGCGTTCATTGATGAACTAAAAGGGCTTGGTTTTTTTGTCGCAAAAAATAGCTCGAGCAACTATCCCCAGACCATCCATTCCCTCGCCTCATCACTCAACATGACCTACCTCGATGATTTTGCAGACCGCGTTGGAAAACAACGCTACGACCGTAAACCGATCGAGATCATGGTACAAGAGAATGCTGTTCTGTCTTTCCTTACATCACGAGATTACTTGACCGTGGCATTCGGTTCCGGGTTCCGGTTTACCGAACTAAAGAACGCAGATATTTTCCTTAATCCAAACTATTCCTTGAGCGAATTCCAGAACCTCCTCCTGGGATCAACGCCGATTCCTGCGCTCTCTGCTAAACTCAGTATTGGCTCGATCTCGGACACATACCGAAAAAGAGTGCTTTTCACGTTCGACCATCTAACCGATTTCACAAACCTGCAAAATCCAAAGTTCGTATTTGCACACCTGATCTCCCCTCATCCTCCATTCGTGTTCGATGAGCACGGTGGTCCGATTATCTCAAATCGGCTCACGCGTTTTTCCGATGGAAATGAGTTGATCCAAAGCGATCAAGATCGTGAAGATTACCGAAAATATTACCAAAAACAACTGTCGTTTGTGAGCAAAAAAATCCTAACAATCGTACGACAGCTCATCACGAATTCAAAAACGCCGCCGATCATCATTCTACAATCGGACCATGGTCCGGGACTATACTGGGATATAGATAGCGCTGAAGCAACGAATCTTCATGAACGAATGTCAAACTTGACCGCCCTCCATCTCCCCGGCACGAGCGACATACTGCCTTACGATTCCATGACGCCAGTCAACATATTCAGACTGATCTTCAACAGATACTTCGGCGCATCATACGAAAAGCTCGACGATAAAAACTTTTTTATGAAAATGAACGCCCCGTATGATTTTATTGATGTCACGGACGAAATGTCGCGGCCGTAGCATCTGTATCTCGAATTTTAAAAAATGACAATAACAAATACCAATTCTACGTACGTACCGATAGTACGGGTCAGTGACCCCGGATAACTCACTTCGTTCGGATCTACGGGACAAGCACGCTACAAGCGGGCAAATGGTGGGCGGCGGAGGACTCGAATCCCGGCTTTCGCCGGGACAGGCTCTCCGACCTCGCCTGCCTGCCGTAGCGAAGCTCCAACTTCGCGTAGGCAGGTCATTATCAGTGACGCGTGCCGATAGCCCTTCGGGCTATCGAGCATCCTCGATTCGCCTTGCGGATCGGGACTCTAACTCTGCATGCGTCGTTGGTGGGCGGCGGAGGACTCGAACCTCCGACCTCGTCATTATCAGTGACGCGCTCTAACCACCTGAGCTAGCCGCCCCCAAACGACGCACGCAATCCGGTCCTTTCAAAGTAACTGCCATCCGGCAGCGTGTTGAGGGTAGCAGATTCTACGCGGTCCATCAAGGGCGTTCCTTGGCGATTTTTTCCGCTGGATCGCTTGCGAAGCCCTCGATTTTCTGATATACTATTTTTTCAATCTTTCATACGTCTATGAAGCCCGTCACGCGGGACACATTTAAATTGTTCTACCGGCACTCCATGAAGCACCGCGGCTCCATGTTCTTCGTGCTGTTCGGCGTGATCGGCGGCGTCACCGTCAGTACCGGCATCCCGTACTTCTACAAGGTCTTCTTCGACATCCTTTCGAAAGAAGGGAGCTCCACCGCGCTGGGACACGACCTCGTGCGGACCATACTGATCATTCTCGGCCTGAACGGCGTCGGCTGGATGTTCTGGCGCTTCGCGACGTTCGCGGTGAACCGCTTCCAGCCGAAGGTCATGCGGGACCTCTCGAACACCTGCTTCGAGTACCTCCACGGCCACTCGGTGAACTTCTTCCTGAACCGCTTCGTCGGCTCGATCGTCCGGCGGGTCGGGCGCATGGTCCGTACGTTCGAGGGCGTGACCGATCGCCTCATGTTCAACCTGCTGCCGCTCGCGATCCGCATCCTGATCATCGTCGGCGTCCTCGCGATATGGCGCCCGATCCTCGGCATTATCATGGCGGTCTGGATCGTCATCTACCTCACGGCGAGCTACTACTTCGCCCTGTACAAGCTGCAGTTCGACGTGAAGGCCGCCGCGATCGATTCCAAGGCGACCGGCTACCTCGCCGACACCATCACGAACAACACGAACGTCAAGCTCTTCACCGCGCAGAGCGCCGAGCTCACGGGGTATGAAAGGCTGACGGAGAAACAGCGCAAGATCCACACGTTCTCCTGGGACCTCGCGGCGTACATGGAGGCGTTCCAGGGCGGCTTCATGGCCATCCTCGAGTTCACCGTGTTCTATTTCGCCATCCAGCTCTGGCAGGCCGGCACGTTCACCGTCGGCGACTTCGTGCTGATCCAGGTATACCTCATTCAGCTCATGTCGAACCTCTGGGAGGTGTCCCGCATCATCCAGCGTCTGTACCAGGACCTCGCCGAAGCCGAGGAGATGATCGACATCCTCAACCTGCCTCACGAGGTGGTCGACAAACCGGGCGCGAAGGAACTCGCCGTACGGCAGGGGAGCATCGTGTTCGACCGCGTCTCGTTCGCCTACAACCAGACGCGTGAGGTCATCCGCCGCCTCACGCTCGAGATCGCTCCGGGCGAGAAGATCGGCATCGTCGGTCCCTCAGGCGCCGGAAAGACGACGGTCATCGGACTACTGTTCCGGTTCTTCGACGTGACCAGCGGCCACATCACGATCGACGGGCAGGACATAGCGGACGTCACCCAGAACTCCCTGCGGCGGCAGACCGCGTTCGTTCCGCAGGATCCGATGCTGTTCCACCGGACCATCATGGAGAACATCCGCTACGGCCGTTCGGACGCGTCCGACGAGGAGGTGATCGAGGCGGCGCATGCGGCACACTGCGACGAGTTCATCAGCATGTTCCCTGACAAGTACAAGACCTACGTCGGCGAGCGCGGCGTGAAGTTGTCCGGCGGCGAGCGCCAGCGTATCGCCATCGCCCGCGCCATCCTGAAGAACGCGCCGATCCTCGTACTCGACGAGGCGACGAGCAGCCTCGATTCGCATGTTGAGGCGCTGATCCAAGACGCGCTCACGAAGCTCATGCGGGGGAAGACGACGATCGTCATCGCGCACCGCCTCTCGACGGTCAATAAGATGGACCGCATCATCGTCCTCGACCACGGCCGCATCATTGAGACGGGCTCGCACAGGAAGCTCCTGACCAAACGCGACGGATTGTACAAACAACTCTGGACCTTGCAGGCCGGCGGGTTCATCCAGTAGCGCCTACGACGCACGGAGATCGGTGATCGCCGCGGGCGCCGTTCCATCGGACACGGTGCAGGTTTCCGATTCCGTTGGTTTCGACGTAGTCGTTCCGCAGCTGTTGGCGTCGGTGCAGGTCCGGGTCCGAATCCCGCTACTGCAGGGGGACCACTCCGTGCATGACCAGCTCTCCGTACAGGAATACGCGATCGCGCCGATGTCGGTTCCCGACGAACCGGCGCCTCGAGCCGGTGACGAGGATTGCAGCGAGAAACCGCCGCTATCGGGGTTCACGAACAGCGGGTTCGATTCGATCGAATGGGCATCATCCGGCGATCCGTTCGACTTCCACGCCGCAAGCGTC
>CAYGGS010000022.1:10022-12545 GCA_964349545.1 uncultured Gammaproteobacteria bacterium | reverse complement strand
GTATAAGTTTTTGAAGTTATTTGAAGAAATTTCAAAAATAGCAGGGCTCACTACTCGAGAGTTCCTACTTACGTTTCTTATTAAGGACGTCGTTGCGTTCTTACGTAAAGGCACGATACCAGATGCCGCAGAAAGAGAACGACGACTTAAAGCCTCGGTATTTTGGGAAACAAGAAGACATAAAACGTTGTTCATATCTGGAATGAGAGCGGAAAGGGCGTATGCTACTTTAATTCTAAGCGGTGAGCATACGACCCAACTTAAAGGAGTAGTTGCAAATACCGGTAAGGCTATCGGAAAGGCCAGGATATTTCTACCTACTTCATGGGAAAAATTATCAAAAGAGATGAATGCGTTTGTCAAAGGTGAGATATTAGTTACCACCATGACGGAGCCAAATCTCATCAACGTGATGAAAAAGGCGGCCGCGATCGTCACAAACCAAGGAGGAATGACCTCACATGCGGCAATCGTTTCAAGGGAATTGAATATTCCGTGCGTGGTCGCCACGTTCCACGCAACAGAAATTTTCAAAACAGGTGATATTATTGAAGTTGATGCGAATAAGGGTATCGTTAGTAAAATATAACGTTTGAAAAATTTCACAGATATTGAAAAACACTATCGATGATCATGAGGCAATTATGGATATTATGAGGACGAGACGACATAGTACAAAATTAGATAGCTTGGAGCGGAATTTCAGGGAACTGCTTGCATTGATCAGGTGAACGTTGCGTAATACGGAGCGTGCGACGATGACGTCCTCTCAAAACGTCATATTTTTGCTACACTGATGCTGTGTGTAACCCGCTCCGACTATCCAATACAGGAACCATGGGACGTCGGTGCGAACGGTTGCGCATGCCGATATAAACACCATAGTGATGCCTACCACACACGCGCAGCTGGTTGACGACGGGCTTGTCGCAGCCGCCCAGAAGGGCGACGCGATCGCCCTCTCGCAGCTCTATGACCGCTACATGGATCCGCTCTATCGTTTCGTCTTCCGCCACGTGAACCACGTGCAGGAGGCCGAAGACCTCACCTCGGATATCATGCTTCGTATGGTCAACCACCTTCCGTCATTCCAGCGCACGTCGTCGTTCAGGACATGGATCTACGCGATCGCGCGCCATACCATTGCCGATTTTTGGCGTACCCGGTATCGGATGCGCGAGGACATCGTCGCTGAGTTTTCGAACGTGGGCGCTGCGGCGCTCGCGGACGACGACCTCGAGATCGCACCGACCGGCCATGACAACCTTGCAGGTCGCGCACGCGCCGTGTTCGACAAGCTGTCTGACCAGTACCGCGCGGTCCTCACCCACCGGTTCATCGAGCAGCATACGGTGGCGGAAACGGCGAAGGCCATGGGGACCACGCCGGGCAACGTGAAGGTCATGCAATATCGCGCCCTGAAGAAAGCGGCGCTTATCGCACAGGAGATCGTATGACGAAAAATCCCATCGAATCGACCGATGAGTACCTCGAGTTCCTCGCGGGACGGCGTAAGGACGCGCCGGTGATCCCCGATGAAAATCGTGACATTGTCGAGGCGACGAACACGCTGCGTGTGCTGCGGACCTCGCCCGCCCCGTCGAAGCCCTTCAAGCAGTCCTTGAAGAACGTGGTCATGCGCACCGGCGACGATGCCTATGCGCCGAAGCGCGACGATACGCGGACGAAAGGGCACCGCGGGTTCCTCCCGCACGTCCGCAGGTTCGGCATACCCGCCGCCGTCAGCGCGGGAGCGCTCGTGGTCGCGACCGTCGTCCCGCAGGATTTCTGGACGAAGCTCATCCATCGCTCGCCGCTCAGTTCGTACATCGCGAAGGAAGCGCGGGCAGCGACCATCACCCTCGAAGCGACGGATGGTGACGCCTTGGGGGTCGACGCCGGCACGACGTTCACCCTCACGGCACATGACGGGGCGGTGACCGTCGAAGACGTCAAGGCGAATTTCAGGTTGGCCCCGGAAGTCGCGTATAACGTCACGGAAAAAAGCACGAACACCTTCGAGATCGTCCCGGAAAAGTCCCTTTCGGAAAAGACGGTCTACACGGCGAGCTATGAAGGATACGCAAAGACCGATACCGGAGCGACCGAACCGCGGACCTACTCTTGGGCATACCAGGTCAGGAACGAGTTCCAGGTCATCGGAACGCTGCCGCGGAACAAGGCGACGAGCGTGGCGCAGGAGACCGGCATCGAGGTGACGTTCAGCGGAAGCGGCGTCTCCGCGAAGGATTTCGAGAAGAAGTTCGATATTTCCCCGAAGACTGACGGCCGATTCGAGGTCCATAACCGAACGCTCGTGTTCGTTCCGGCGAAGAAGCTGAAGGAAAAGACCGTCTACGCCGTTACGGTGCAGAAGGGGCTCGCCCCGGCCGGAGCACCTGAAGGGCTCACGGATGACGTCACGTTCCAGTTCGAGGTCGCCGGTTCGTCGAAGGACAGGGACACCGGATATTCGCGCATCGTTCCGAGGAGCGTGTTCGAGAGCATCCGTCCGAACGAGCC
>CAYGGS010000022.1:0-10012 GCA_964349545.1 uncultured Gammaproteobacteria bacterium | reverse complement strand
AGCGTCTTCGCCGAGTACTCGTTCCCGTCGACGTACGATGAGAAGGACAACACAAACACGCTGAAGAGCTTCGAGTTCACCGTATACCGGTACAAGGATATGAACGCCTTCCTCGAGGCGCTCGAGGCGTACCAGGAGAAGGTCGTCCCGTGGTCAATGTATGCGAACGAGGGAACGCTGTACGCAACGGAAGGGTTGACGAAGGTGGGGACGTTCAAGACGAAGGCGGAGAACGGCGTCATCACCCTCGGCACCGGTTTCCCCGAGGGATTCTATCTCGCCGATTCGACGTCGAACGGCACGCGCTCGCAGGTCCCGTTCCTCGCGAGTCCGATCGGAGCGTACGCCGCAACGACGAAGACCGATACGCTCGTCTGGGTGAACGACCTTGTCGCAGGGACGCCATCAAGCGGAGCGTCCATCGCACTTCGTAACTCGTCGGTGACGGCGCAGACCGACGAAAAAGGTATCGCGACGTTCACGACCCCCGACATGTTCCGCAAGAACCAGACCGGCAACGCCTTTGCGACGGTCCGGACGAACGAAAAAGATACCGTGATACTCGTGAAGGGGAACAGCTCCTACGGCAATTACTATGGTTGGAGAACGTGGATGTACGGGGATTCGCTGCAACTCAACTATGCGCCGGAGAAGTACTGGAGCTACCTCTCGACCGACCGTAGCCTGTACCTGCCGAACGATACCATCAGGTTCTGGGGTGTGCTGAAGAGCCGTGATAACCCGAAGGCTGCCGAGAAGGTGACGGTCAGGCTCATGCAGAACAGCTATGAAGGCCGGTATACCTCTGAGGTGCTGAAGACGATCGAGCTCACGACGACGCCGACCGGTACGTACATAGGTTACATCGATCTGAAGGACGTATCGACTGCCGGCTATCCGGAGATCGTCGTATCCATCGGGGACGATTGGGTGACGAGCAAGTCCGTGTCGGTCGAGACCTACAAGAAACCGCCGTATCAGATCACGGTCATTCCTGACCGGTACGCCGTATTCGCCGGCGAAACGATGAACAGCACCGTATCGACGACGTTCTTCGATGGGACGCCGGTATCGAACGTCGGACTACGGTCCGAGGAGAACTATAATGCGACCAAGCCGGACATCACGACCGATCCGAACGGGAAGGCGGTCTATACGAAGACGTTCGACCGCATGGGCGACCATACGAGCGCCTCGTACCTCTCGATCATCCCATTCGAGCAGTACGAAGGTGAAATTCGTGGGTCGACCCGGGTGATGGTGTACCCTGCGCGGTTCCAGATCGAATCGGAAGGGACCGTCGAGGGAGCGAAGGCGACGCTGACGGGGACGGTGCGGAACCTTCGCCCTGAGCTTGCGGACCCGACCGCGGACGATCCCCTCGGCAAGGTCGTCGGCGAGGTGCGTCCCGACCAGACGATCGAGGGTTCGCTCTACGCGACGGTCACCGAGACGATACCCGACGGAACCTACTACGATTTCCTTTCGAAGAAGGTCGTCGAGCAGTTCCGTTACGAGACACACGATGAGCTTCGCGAGTCGTTCAGCGTCACGACCGACCGTAACGGCACCTTCAGCAAGGAGTTCACCGTCGATCCGAAGCTCTACTATCACGTTGATCTTTCCGGTATCGACGAGAAGGGCGCCGTTGCCCGGGACACGGCCTACCTCTGGGATCGGGGCGAGTACTACTATTCGAACAGGTACGGAGATGCCGGCAGCGGCGCTGCGAACCTCTCGCTCGTCGACCTGAACGCCATCAGCAACCAGTCGAACCCGGTCTATGTACCGGGGGATACCGTGAAGCTTCAGGTGAACCGGGGGAACGCCGCCGTATCGAAGGACCTCGCGAAGAACATACTGTACCTCACGAGCCAGCGCGGACTGCGGAACCATGCGATATCCGACTCCCCGACGTACAACTTCACGTTCAGTGATGATGATGTTCCGATGCTGTACACCCGAGCGGTCGTGTTCACTGGATCAGGGTTCGCGGAGATAACCGGGCCGACCATCGTCTTCGACAGGACAACCCGTGCGCTCGACATCGAACTCACCCCGAACCAGACGACCTATGCCCCCGGTGATACCGCAACGCTCAGCGTGAGGATCACCGATAAGGACGGCAAGGGACAGCGTGCCCGCGTCAACATCAGCGCCATCGACGAAGCGATCGTCGCGCTGCAGGGACAGCGGTATGACGATCCGCTCTCGACGCTCTACCAATGGGTCGATGAGGGAGTCATCAGCACCTACTCGAGCCATAAGGAGGCGTTGACCGCCGATGCCGGCGCAGAAGGGGGCGGCGGTGGCGGTGACCGGATCGACTTCCGTGACAATGCCCTCTATACCGAGATCGAAACCGATGCGAACGGAAATGGAACCGTAAGCTACAAGCTTCCCGATAACCTCACGTCATGGCGCATCACGGCGCAGGCCGTCACCGACGACTTGAAGGCCGGGCTCAAGGACCGCGTCGTGGCGGTCAAGAAACCGCTCTTCGTCGTGACCTCGTTCTCCGACCGTATCCTGAGCCGCGATGCGCAGAAACTCTCTGCAACCGCATACGGGACCGGTGTCTCGACGGGCGATCCCGTTGATTTCAGCTTCTCCGTCGTCGATATGCCCGGTACGGAGGCAACGGTCAAAGGAACGGCCTTTGAACCGGTGAGCATCGCCGTGCCGAAGCTCGAGGTCGGCGAGTACAAGGTCCGCGTCGCTGTTGCTGCGAACGGCAACACGGATGCCGTCGTCGAGCCGCTCCGAGTCTATGCCTCGAACCTGGTACAGCGTACCGTGAAGACCGCATACCTTGAGAAGGGCGAAACGCCGGTGTTCGCGCCGGCCGGCAGGACGCAGCTTCGGATCGGCGATGCCGACCGGAACCTTGCGTACGACCTGCTGTGGGGGCTGCTCTGGAGCCCGTACGGCCGGCTCGACGACACGGTCGCGGCGCGTATCGCATCGGGTACCCTTGAGAGCGAGTTCAATGACCATCCGTGGACGTCGCCGGGGGATCCGTCCGTGTTCATGACCGATAAGGGTCTCGCGTTGTACGCCGTCGGGAGCGAAGACCTTGAGTACGGTTCGCTCGCTGCAGCCGATCCGTCGTTCTCCGAGAACGCCGGGAAGCTCGTCACGTGGTTCCGGAAGACGGTCGATGATCCGAAGTCCAATACGGAGCAGGCCGCCTATGCGCTCTACGGCCTCGCACAGCTCCATGAGCCGGTCCTCAACGAGATACGGACGCTCATGAAAATGGACGGCGTCTCCGACCATGATCGACTGACGCTCGCCCTTGCGCTTGAAGTGCTCGGCGCCAAGGAAGAGGCGCGGCCGGTCGCCCGGCTCCTGTTCGACCGGTACGGCGGGACGCAGGACGACTACGTGCATATGAAGCTCGGTGGGAACGACGACGAGAAGATCGTGAATACGTCACGGTTCGCGATCCTTGCCGCAGGGCTCGGTCTGGACCAGCGGTACGGGTTGATCAGGCACGTCGCCGTCAATCCCCCCAAGGACACGTCGACGCACCTCGAACAGGCGCTGGCGATCGTGCGGTTGCTCAAGAACGCCTCGACCGATACGGTGAGCGTGACGTACCAGTTGAACGGCGCGAGCGAGACGAAGCAGCTGGGGAAGAAGGACGCGCTGGTGCTCAGCCTTTCATCCGAAGAAACGAAGACGTTCTCCGTCACCGCCCATACCGGGAACGTGTCCGTCGTGTCGACGTACAGCGAGCCGTTCGATGCCACGAAGGCCGTCCGTGATCCGAACCTGTCGGTCAACCGTACGTATTCCGTGAACAGCAAGACCACCACGACCTTCAAGAAGGGTGATCTCGTGAAGATCGAGTTCACGTGGTCGAAGAAATCCGGCGCTCTCGGCAAGCAGTTCGGCCTCGTCGATCTGCTCCCTGCGGGGCTTCGGGTCGTGAGCAATCCGTGGCTCTTCGACCAGAGCGACCGTGTCTACTACCCGTACAGCGTCGAATACAACCGCGTGAAGTTCTATGCGGGCAACGCGTCGTTCCATTATTACGCCCGGGCGGTCGTGGCCGGTACGGTCATCGCGGAACCGGCAACGGTCCAAGCCTTCGACGCACCCTCGAACGTACAGTACGGAAGCGAGACGTCGATCGTCATCGAATAGGAACGGTCATGCGGCATCGGACGGTTGCATGGTGCACGGGAGCCGGTGCGGTCGCCGCTGCCATGGTGTGCGGTATGGTCTTGTTCCGCGGTACGGGCAGTACGGCGACGGTCGTTCCGGTACCGAAGACGAGCTCATGGGCGGTCAACGAGGCGTTCGAGCAGGCGGTTTCCTTCACTACGGAACCGCGCGGCCACGTCGTTGCGGGCATCGTTCCGCACCATACGCTGGTCGCCCCGCTGATCGCAGCGTTCTTTTCCGGTCTCGGACCGTCGCACCGACCGTCGACGGTCGTCGTTGTCGGTCCGGACCATGAAAATCAGGGAATAGGGTACGTCACGACCACGGAGGATTCCTGGAGCACGCCCGACGGTACCCTTTCGGCTGATCGGCGCATCATCCAGGCGCTCGTCGATCGGCGTGTCGCTGCCTATGACAACGCGCTTATCAGGGGCGAGCCGGGCGTGTCGGCCGTCCTGCCGTACCTCAAGCATCGGTTTCCTGATGCGTCGGTCGTTCCGCTCGCCATCCGCGGCGACCTCCGCTCCGATAGACTTGATCAGCTCGCTGACGCCCTCGATGAGCTCCTAGGTCCTGACGATCTGGTCATCGCAAGCGTCGACCTCTCCCATTACAAGGACGCCGCCGGCGCATGGTCCGATGACGCGCTGTCGTTGCCCGTGATCGAACGCATGGATGCCGAAGCCGCGCTCACGATCCCGGTCGATTCGCCGCCTTCGATCTCGCTACTGTTGCGCTATGTGGATCTTCGCGGCCTCTCGTACCAGGAACTGGTCCACACCAACTCGGCCGAGTTCCTGCACGACCTGACGATGCAATCCACAACATCGTATCTTACGGCTTATTTCTGGCGTTAAGAATCGTCGTCCAGAGAATTTGAAAACAGTAACCCGGCGCATGCAATATGTCCGGTGTCAGTGCGTTTCGGATGAAAAAAGATCCCGTCTTGCGGCGGGATGAATCCGTTGTTTGATTACTATGTTGCGCGAAGCATCAGCGAGACCCCGAAATGAATTCGGGGTCTATCCGCTTTATGAATTCCTAGAGATAGGAAAGCGGATTGACTTTTCGGCCGTTGACGATGGTCTCGAAGTGTACGTGCGTTCCCGTAGAGCGTCCGGTGCTGCCGCACATGGCGATTGACTGGCCGCGGGATACCCTCTGTCCCGGCTTCACGAATATCTTCGAGGCATGGCCGTACAGCGTGGTAAGCCCGCCGCCGTGGTTGATCATGACGTGGTAGCCGTAGCCGTAGCGCTGGTAAATGACCGCCGAGACGGTGCCTTCGCGCGCGGCGTAGAGCGGATCGCTGTACTTGCATTCGGCGTCGATGCCGGTGTGCCCGTAGCGGAAATATTGGTTGATCTTCCGGCCGACGGTCGGCCAGTTGAGCTTGCCGCCGCCGATCGCAGGTGCGGAGCCCGGGGCGGTCCCGCCATAGGACGGTTGCCTTCCCGGTGCGGCCGGTGCCGGAACCGGCTCGGGCAGTTCACCACCGGGGACCATGATCGACTGGTCGGGCGAGATCGCTCCGGCATCAGCGAGGTGGTTGAAGTCGAGCACGTCCTGTTCGGCGACCTTGTACTTCTTTGCGATCGAGGCGATGGTGTCGCCCTTGGTGACCTTATGGAGCACGCCGGTGATCGGCGGGATGAGGAGCTCCTGGCCGGGCTTGATGAAGTTCACGTTGGCCATGTTGTTCGCCGAGAGGATCGTCTTTTGTGTGATCGCGAACCGGTTCGCGATGCCGCCGAGCGTGTCGCCGTTCTGGACGACGTATGTCGTCACGTCCGACCGCTGGGTGACGCTGTCGCCGATGTTCGGGATCCGGAGCGCATTCCCCGCGTCGGTCACTGACGCTTCGGCGTCGGGATTGACCCCGAGTTCCGCCTCGAACGAAACCTCCGGCGAGATCGCCCGATCGCGCGCCACGTAGGATACCTTCTTGGTCGGCGATCGCTCGATGATGTCCTGGGAGTTCTTGTCCGTACTGAACGCGCTCAGGATGCTACCGCTCGCGATGTCCTCCATGCCGGTGCCGCGCGCGCTGACGTTGCTGATCGTCGCGCCGACCGTCAGCATTACGATCGCCGCGTGGAGCAGGTACTTCCCGGTGAACACGGACAGCAGCGTCGGTCGTTCCTTGCCCTGGATCGCGTTCGGGATGGCCCGGTGTTTCGCATTGAACAGAAGCCGGTAGAGCGGCAGCGAGGTGCGCAACAGCACCCGCCCGATGAGACGGGACGGTTTCGCGATGACGAACGTACCGACGGCGCGAATTCCCTTGCTGAACGCGTTCAGCGCCTTCAGCGTGCCGATGACGGTCCTCAACGCGAGTTGTGTGACACGGTTCGGGATAGGATGCCTGTTAACTGGTAGCACGCGGGATCTGCGTGGGGCACTGTCCGTTGTTCCGTAACGAAACGACTGCGCAAAAATGCACCAGATAAGGTACCATGCCCGAGATACGCTGTCAATCGTGCGTCTTCAGGTCCATCCGCGACTTGGTGTATGGGGCTTCTGATGGTATGATTTTGCCATGACGAAGTACGATCACCGCGCCATCGAGAGGAAGTGGCAGGAACGCTGGGAGCGGGAAAAATTTGGTGTGGCGAAGGACGCTCCCACCACCCCGCCCTTCGGGCACCCCTCCTCGAAGAGGAGGGGACTTGATAAGTCGTATGTGCTTGTGGAATTCCCCTATCCGTCCGGCGACGGTCTACACGTCGGCCATGTCCGGTCGTACGCGGCGCTCGACGCGGTTGCACGGAAGCGGCGCATGGAGGGGAAGAACGTCCTGTTCCCGGTCGGGTGGGACGCGTTCGGCCTGCCGACGGAGAACTACGCGCTGAAGACCGGCGTACATCCGCGCGAGGCGACGGATAAGAACATCGCGAACTTCCGCCGCCAGATGAAGTCGCTGGGCCTGTCGTTCGACTGGTCGCGCGAGGTCGATACGACGGATCCAACATACTACAAATGGACGCAGTGGATCTTCTTGAGACTGCTGAAGGCGGGACTCGCCTACCAGGCGACCATACCTATCTCATGGTGCCCGAAGGATAAGATAGGCCTCGCGAACGAGGAGGTCGTCAACGGGAAGTGTGAGCGTTGCGGCACGACGGTCGAACGAAGAATGCAGAAGCAATGGATGCTGAAGATCACGGCGTACGCCGACCGGCTGTTGAAGGATCTTGACACGGTCGATTATCCGGACAGGATCAAGACGCAGCAGCAGAACTGGATCGGGAGGAGCGAAGGGGCGACTGTAAAATTCCAAATTTCAAATTCCAAATTCCAAATCGAGGTCTTTACGACACGCCCTGATACGCTGTTCGGCGCGACGTATCTTGTGCTGTCGCCGGAACATCCGTTGGTGGATGAGATCACGACGAAGGAGCAGAAGAAAGCAGTCGAGAAGTATCGGAAACAGGTCGCAAACAAGTCAGACCTCGAGCGGACGTCATTGGAAAAAGAAAAGACCGGGGTGTTCACCGGTGCATATGCGGAAAATCCAATTAACAAATCCCAAATTCCAATTTGGACCGCGGACTATGTGCTCATGTCGTACGGTACCGGTGCGATCATGGCAGTGCCGGCACACGACGAGCGCGATCACGCGTTCGCGAAGAAGTACGAACTGCCGATCAGGGAGGTCGTTGTTCCGGAGTTCGAGGATGAGGGTTCGAAACGGCAGCACGGAAAACCAGCGGTAGTAAGGAAGACAGTATATGCGCTATTGAGAAACCCGAAGGACGACACGTACCTGTGCCTCGATTGGAACGGCTTCTACTGGAACACGGTCGTCATTGGCGGTATCGAGGACGGGGACGATCCGGTCACGGCGGCGAAGAAGGAGATCGCCGAGGAGACGGGGTACGCCGACGTGCGGTTCGTGAAGGAGCTCGGCAGGCAGGTCGGCCACTACTACGCGGCGCACAAGAAGGAGAACCGAACCGCGGACGCCGTCGGGCTCTTGTTCGACCTGGTCAGCGACAAACAGCACAAGGTACAGGACGATGAATTGAAGAAACATACACCGAAATGGCTGACACGCGACGAGGTCGGGAAGTTTCTGAACATCTCATCGCAGAAGTACGTGTGGGAGCGGTACCTTTCGGACATAGGTACGTTTTCAGGTGAGGGTGTGATGGTTGATGATTCTGAAGTACCTGCGTCACCGATGAAGCGGAGTCCGATGGAAGCATCGCCCACAAGTCCGGGGGCATACGGCCATCTTGGAAATGAGCTCGAGGTCGTCGGATATCACGGACCGTACAAGGGTGTGCGTTCGGAGAAGTTCAAGAAGCTGATCGTCGTATGGCTGGAAAAAGAAGGGAAGGGAAAGCCGTCGATCAACTACAAGCTCCGCGACTGGGTGTTTTCGCGGCAGCACTACTGGGGCGAGCCGATCCCGGTCGTACACTGCGAGAAGGACGGCGTGGTGCCAGTGCCGGAGGACCAGTTGCCCGTCGAACTGCCGCAGGTCGAGAAGTACCAACCGTCGGGGACTGGAAAGTCGCCTCTGGATGGAATAAAAGAGTGGGTGAACGTGAAGTGCTCGACGTGCGGTGGTCCGGCGAAGCGCGAGACCGATACCATGCCGAACTGGGCAGGGTCGTCGTGGTACTTCCTGCGGTACTGCGATCCGCACAATGACACGATGTTCGCGGACAAGAAGAAGCTGGAATACTGGATGCCGGTCGACCTGTACAACGGCGGCATGGAGCATACGACGCTGCACCTTCTGTACTCGCGGTTCTGGCACAAGTTCCTGTACGACCAGAAGCTCGTACCGACGCCCGAACCCTACCAGAAGCGCGTGTCCCACGGGATGGTACTGGCATCGGACGGCAGGAAGATGTCGAAGAGTTTCGGCAACGTCGTGAACCCCGACGAGCTCGTCGAGCAGTACGGCGCTGACAGCGTGCGGCTCTACGAGATGTTCATGGGACCGTTCGAGGACGCGATACCGTGGGATACGAAGGGGATCGTCGGCGTACGGCGGTTCTTGCAACGCGTGTGGGATGCTCGGATGAGGGTAAAACCGCTCGAAATGTCACGACCGCGTGCTCGGTTGATTCATACTCTGACGAAATTTGTATCTAATGATATTGATAACTTGAAGTTCAATACATGTATTAGTTATTTGATGGGACACAGTAACGAATGGAAGCAGGACGATGTTCCGCAAGAAGAATACGAACTGTTTCTGAAATTGTTATCACCCTTTGCTCCATTCATTTCTGAGGAGCTATGGTCGGCATTGGGACATGATACGCTGATTGCCAATGAGAAATGGCCGGTGTATGACGACAAGCTAATTGCGAAGACCGAAGTTAAGATCGCCGTACAGGTAAACGGAAAGCTCCGTGGAATATTGATGATGCCAGCTGGGAGCACGCAGGAAGATGTCGATACGGCTGCTCGAAAGGACATGAATGTAGCGAAGCATGTGATCGGCACACCAAAGAAGGTCGTGTTCGTGAAGGACCGACTCATCAATTTTGTGGTGTAGCATGGCGCGGGTCGTGGAGGCAGTGCGTATATTGAAACAAGGCGCAACGGTCGCCTATCCAACCGAGTCTTTTTTTGCGCTCGGTGCGGATGCGACGAATGCGAGGGCAGTAAAAAAGGTGTTTAGGTTGAAAGGGAGAGAGGGGAAGCCCATCGCACTTATTGCCGGTTCGCTTGCACAGGTTGAGAAGTTTTTTGCAGTGAGCGCGGCAGAACGGCGGTTGATGAAGCGCTTCTGGCCTGGTGCGCTGACAATTGTATTGAGACCAAAGAAGAAGATTGCCGCGCGGGCGTTGTTTGGTTTGACCACCCCGTCCCGACC
>CAYGGS010000021.1:0-12966 GCA_964349545.1 uncultured Gammaproteobacteria bacterium | reverse complement strand
GTCGTAAGACGTCGAGGCATGCTGTTCGTCGTGTGTTCATCGAACCCGAAACATAAACAACGTCAAGGATAATCACCATGCCAGTCAGAATCTCCGGCGTGCTCCTGCCGGGCAACAAACGAATCGAGTATGCGTTGCCATACCTGTACGGCATCGGCCTGTCGCTCAGCAAGAAGATCTTGACTGAAGCCGGCATCGACCCGGGAAAGAAGACCGATACGCTGACCGAACATGAGGTCGGTGCGATCCGTGCGATCATCGAGAAGCGCCATCGCATCGAGGGCGACCTGCGACGCGAGGTCATGACGAACGTCAAACGCCTCAAGGACATCAACGCCTATCGCGGTACGCGCCACTTCCGAAGCCTACCGGTGAACGGCCAGCGCACACGCACGAACTCGCGGACCGTTCGTGGGAACGTCCGCCGCACGATGGGATCCGGCCGCAAGGCGAGCGCCGAGAAGACCTAATACAATGGATACCCCTATGGACGACATCAAGCCATCACCGCTCCAACCCGAACCGACGAACGCCGCCGCTCAAGCCGATGCATCGAAGATTGACGAGGCCCCGATCGGTAAAAAGAAATCGAAGAGGAAGTTCGTCACCGCCGGCAAGGTATTCATACAAGCTACTTATAACAACACCATCATCACCATAACCGACATGAACGGCGCCGTCCTCGGATGGTCCTCTGCGGGTAAAACGGGGTTCAAGGGACCGAAGAAATCGACTCCCTATGCCGCGGGCATCACCGTTCGCGACGTGGTGGAACGCATCCGCGATACCGGCCTGAAGACGGTCGACGTCTTCGTCCGTGGTGTCGGATCCGGACGGGAAGCGGCTGTCCGAGCGCTCGGTGCACAGGGATTGACCATCAACACGATCAAGGACATCACTCCGATCCCGCATAACGGTTGCCGTCCAAGAAAGGTACGAAGGGTCTGATCATATGGGAAGGAACATCGCTCCACGGGTAAAACGACAGCGACGCATCGGTGAAAAGCTGTTCGCTCATGGCGAGAAGTCGTTCAGCCGTCGGCCATATCCGCCAGGCCAGCACGGTCCGAAAGGATCCAGCAAACTTTCCGAGTACGGTGTCCGCCTCCGTGAAAAACAGAAAGCGCAGCTGACCTACGGACTCCTCGAGCGTCAGTTCCGGACATACGTCGAAAAGGCGAAAAGAAAGACCGGAAACACGGTCGAGCTGCTCCTACAGCTGCTCGAACTGCGTCTCGACAACGTCGTGTTCCGTGCAGGATTTGCGAAAAGCCGTGAGGGGGCGCGCCAACTCATACGACACGGACACATCACCGTCAACGGAAGGCGAGTCGATATCCCGTCGTTCCACGTCAAGTTGAACGACGCCGTAGCGCTCCTTATGAACAGCAGGTCAAAATCCGGCATCCAGATCGTCGGCAAGGAGATCGAGAACTACGAAGCGCCGCCATGGATCGCGCTCGACAAGAAATCCTTGGCTGCAACGGTACGCGAAGTTCCTGCTACCGAAGCGAGCGCCTCGCTCATCAATTTACAGCTTATCGTCGAGTTTTATTCACGCTAGCCCCTCATTCGGAGACACGTATGGAATCAATACCGCTTCCCACAAAGATCGAGCTCGCAGAGTCCAAAAAGGATTGGGCGAAGTTCATCGTCGAGCCGTGCTACCCGGGATACGGTACGACCATCGGTAACGCACTTCGCCGGGTACTGCTTGCCTCACTGCCCGGTGCTGCGGTGACTGCGGTGAAGATCGAGGGGGTCGACCACGAGTTCTCGACGGTTCCGTTCGTGAAGGAAGACATCGTGGCGGTCATTCTCAATCTGAAACTACTCAGGTTCAGGCTTCATGGCGATGAAACGGTCACCCTTGCGCTGTCCGCAAAGGGCGAAAAGGTCGTTACTGCCGCCGACTTCGAAGGGCCAAGCTCAATCGAGGTCGCCAACGGCAGGCAGGTCATCGCTACATTGACCGACAAGGCGGCCACGCTGTCCATGGAAATCGTCGTCAACCCCGGTCGAGGCTACGTCCCGGTCGAGAGCCGCGAGAAGGAGAAGCTCGATGTCGGCTGGATCGCGATCGATTCAGTGTACACTCCGATCAAAACGGTGAACTTCACGGTCGAAAACGTCCGTGTCGGACAGATCACGAACTATGATCGTCTGCTGATCGAACTCGAGACCGATGGGACCATTAAGCCTGAGGATGCGTTGACGCGATCAGCGCAGATACTCGTCGAGCATTTCAGCATCTTTGCATCGCTCCAGTCGACGAACGAGGAGGTCGAAGCACCGAAAAAGAAGCGTACGAAAGCAAAAAAATCGGAGACCATGACGCCTGCAACGGCTCCCGATGCATCGACCAACGGGGCCGAGGAGACCAATGCGACACCGTAACACCAAGAAGATCCTCGGACGTACCAAGGGTCCACGAGCAGCGCTCCTCAAGGGTCTCGCGAATTCTCTCATCAAGCACGATCGGATCACCACCACCGTCACGAAAGCGAAGGTGCTGCGTCCGTACGTCGAACGGCTCGTCACACGGAGCAGACGACCGTCGCTCCATGTACGCCGCTACCTCATGAGCGCGCTTGGCAACGAAACGTCGGTTACGAAACTGCTCAACGTGCTCGGTCCGAAATATTCCTCACGGAAAGGCGGGTACACCCGCGTCATCAAGTCCGGCCGACGTTTAGGTGACGCAGGTATGACCGCGATCATCGAATTCATCTGATATGCAGTTCGTACTCGAAACTATCGACGCAACGAACCAGACCCTCGGTAGGGTCGCGACCCGAGCGGCAACGCTGCTCCGGGGAAAGAACCTGCCGACATTCTCGCATAACGTCATGCCGTCAGTGCATGTCGCAGTGGTCAACGCCTCAAAGCTACGGTTCACAGGGAAAAAGCTCGACCAGGGGCAGCGGTACCACTATTCCGGATACCCCGGGGGCCTTCGCGCAACGAAACTGCGGGACCTGTTCCAAAGGAACCCTGAAAAGGTGGTGAAACTAGCCGTGCTTCGCATGCTGCCGGACAACAAGCTGCGTAAACGCTTCATCATGAGATTAAAGGTAACCCCCTAACCCGTATGGTCGAACGAAAGAAAGCTGCCCCGAAAACAAAGGCTCGCACAGCGCTAAAACCGCGCGTCCGCAAGGTCGCCGTCAAACACGATACCGTCAAGGCTGCTGCGCCTGTCGTCACGGAGCATCACGCCGTCGCATCGAAACCACGTCATACCGGTCGTCTGACGTACGTGATGGCCGTTGGCAGACGGAAATCGGCGATCGCACGGGTCCGCTATTCGGCAAAGGGAAACGGCTTGTTTCTCGTTAATCGTCAGGACGTCAACGTATACTTCCCAACGTTCGAGATGCGAAAGATCGTCAACGATCCGTTCGAGTTGCTACAGTACAAGCGCTTAGGCGACATCAGCGTCAAGGTCGGTGGCGGCGGTAAACACGGCCAGGCCGAAGCGGTCCGTTTAGGTCTTTGCCGGCTTCTCGTAGGCATGAACCTTGACTACCGTACGCCATTGAAGCGTGCAGGGTTCCTGACGAGGGATCCACGGGTCAAAGAACGCAAGAAATACGGCCTCAAACGTGCACGCCGTGCGCCGCAGTGGCAGAAACGCTGATCTCGCGAACGGGTAGGTCCGTTCAACGACGGTTCGACAAGGTAACACCCTAACCGTAACTATGGCGAAGCACGCTGAAGAATTCGCCCAAGGCCAGGCACGCATCCTGTCGAACACCACGTACCTGCTCGCAGCCAACATCATCCAGAAGCTCATTTCGCTGGGTTATTTCGTGTATTACGTACGGATCCTCGGGCCATCGGGCACCGGCCTTTTCGAGCCCGTCCGAAGCGTCATACCTATCGCGCTCACGGTCATCGACCTCTCGCTCGCATCCGTTCTGACACGCGAGATCGCCCGAACGCCGCACCGCGCGATGGAGTTCATGAACAACGCCCTGTCCGTCAAGATCCTGGTCGCCCTCGGTGCGTTCCTGACGGCGCTTGCGGTCAACGCCTTCTACGACTTCGACCAGCTCACCCGCACGCTGCTGTTCCTCGCAAGCATCGTCATCTGCCTCGACATGTTCACCACGACGTTCACCGCGGTGCTCCGTGGACTCCAGACGTTCCGGTACGAGGCGATGGGGGTCGTGTTGACCTCGCTTACCACGGTCGCCACGGGCGTGATCGCCTTCAAGCTCAACGCGGGCGTTCCCGGCCTCATGATCGCCTTCATCGGCGGCAGCATCGTGAACATCCTGTTCATGGGGAGCGTCATCACACGGAGACTCGGCTCCTTCCCGCGGCTCTGGTGGAACAGTGCGCTCATCAGGCACTTCCTCTCGATATCGATGCCGATCCTCGGCGCCGCGCTCCTCGCGAAGCTTTTCACGTATTCAGACAGGTACATCCTGCTCAAGATCTCGGGAAAGACCGCTGCCGGGATCTACGTAGCGGCGAACAAGATACCGTTCGCGCTCGAGTTCATCGCTGCGGCCTTCGCGGCAAGCCTTCTCCCGGCAATGAGCCACTTCTTCGTCACGGCAAAGGACCAATTGAGCCGCATCTTCGAACAGGCGACGAGGTACCTCATCATGCTCAGCATTCCGATCGCCGTCGGTGTCTTCGTCCTCGCGCATCCGTTCGCCATAAAGCTCTTCGGCAAATCGTTCGCTGACGCCACCACGCCGCTCAGGATCATGATCTCGGCGCTCCCGTTGATCTTCCTGAACTTCCCGGTCGGCAGCTTCCTGATCGCGGTGAACAAACAGCTCTGGAACACGGTCAACCTTGCTTGCGCTGTCGCGTTGAGCGTCATCCTCAACCTGATACTGCAACCCCGTTTCGGCGTCTCCGGGGCCGCGGTCGCGGTCGTTGCGAGCTACCTCTTGCTCTACTCATTGGGACTGTACCAGGTCCGACGCGTCATCAAGCTCAACACGAAGCGCCTTCTTCTCACCGTAGGGCGAACCCTGCTCTGCTCAGGCATCATGGCGGTGCCGCTGATCCTGTTGCAGAATACCTTCTCGCCGTATTTCCTTCTCATCCCCGGAGGGATGCTGTATCTGGCCGCCATATTCATGTTCGGTGAATTGAACGCCGGGGATCTCCGTCTGATACTCAGGGCGATCGGTAGGAAGAACACATGACGCACCGGACGATGCTGGTGACCCAAACGTACGGGGTGTCGCGGGGCGGGGGTATAGAACGCTACCTCGATGCGATATGCCGATCGATCGATCGATCGTGCATCACCGTCATCACCCCACCTCCACCCGGAACGCAGCACGACGGACCGAAGCATGCGTTCCCTGAGGTCCTGTACAAGGACCTTCAACCGCCGTCGATCGTGCGACCGTCATGGCTGCTCCGGCTGCCATGGTTCCTCGATGCGATCCGTAGCCGACACGCGACGCGCGTCGTTTTCGGCCACTACGCAGGATGGGTAGGCCTCGGACCACTTGTAAAACTCATCACCGGAACACCGTATGTCATTCTTTTCTACGGGATGGATTTCCTTTCATACCGGACCACGGCATTCCGTCGATTTTTCCTGCGATGGAACATCCGATGTGCGGAATACGTCGTCGTCATCAGCTCGTACACGTACGCACTGCTGAAGGACTTCGGCGTGCCCGAAGGCAAGATCGTCATGGCGCATCCTCCGACGGAAACACCATCGATACCGGACGCGATGGACGTTCGGCGTTTCATCGCCGATCACCGCCTCAGCCCAGGCCATACCATCCTCACGGTGTGCCGGTTGGTGCGACGGAAGGGCGTCGACCGCGTCATCAGGGCGATGCCGGATGTCATCAAGGAGCATCCCGACGCCCGATACGTCATCATCGGCGACGGGCCGGAGCGTCAGGCGCTCGAACGGCTCGCGCATGAGCTCTCTGTCGCGGACCACGTTCTCTTCCTCGGCCGCGTGTCCGATCAGGAACGTGACTGCGCCTACGCAGCGGCACGCGCCTTCATCATGCTTCCGGTCGCCTCGCGGAACGACGTGGAGGGTTTCGGCATCGTCTACGTCGAAGCGCTCGCCCGTGGCGTTCCTATCATCGCAACCCGGAGCGCAGGCGTCTCCGATATCATAAAGGATGACAACGGCATCGCGCTCGATGAACAGGCGAAGACCGGTACGGTCAGCGCGGCGATCCTCGAGCTCATGGGAAATGCCGAACAGGCCATGGCGCTCGGACGGCGAGGCCGTGAATTCGTCACCCGTGAGTTCCCGTTCGAACGTTTCAAGCGGACGTTCAATTCGGTGCTCTCGCTTCCGGACAGCACGGCCGAAAATCCAAAGGTCAGCGTCATCGTACCAGTATGGAACTCGACCGAAACGCTCTCGCGAACCCTGCACAGCATCTCGCTCCAGACCTGGAATAATCTTGAGATCGTCGTCGTCGATGACGGGTCCCAGGACAACCCGAAGGCCGTCTGCGACCGGTTCTCCGGGGTTCGGTTCATACGTAAGGAGCATGCCGGCGCCCCTGCGGCACGCAACCGCGGTTTCAAGGAATCGACCGGCGACTATGTCCTGTTCTGCGACTCCGACGTATTGCTCCACCCCCGTATGATAGAGCGCATGGTCAGGACGCTTGAGCTTAAACCCGAGGCAAGCTACGCGTACTGCAGCTTCAGGTTCGGATGGCGTACGTTCGACCTTTTCGATTTCGATGGGGAACGCCTGAAACGGTCGAACTACATCTGCACCATGTCGCTCATTCGACGGAATGACTTTCCGGGATTCGATGAATCGCTGAAACGGCTCCAGGACTGGGACCTGTGGCTGACGATGCTCGCTCAAGGGAAGCGCGGTGTGTGGGTTCCTGCAAGGCTGTTCAGCTCATCGGTCGGCAAGAAAGGCATCAGCGCGCGGTTGAAGAAACCGCCGCTCGAAGCCGTCAGGATCGTCCGTACAAAGCACCACCTGGATCGATCTTCATGCTGAACGTCGTCGTGTTCGAATCGGACAAGTGGCTCGCCGATATCCTTGTCGAGGAATTCACGAAGGCCGGGTACAGACCGACCTGGTTCGAATACCCGCCGGTGAACGTGACTGATGCGGTCACAGCGGTCGGTCCTGCGCTCATAACCATGGACATCGTCATGCGCGACATGGACGGATTCCAGGCGACCTACCTCATCAAGCAGGACCCGCGGATCAAGGACGTACCGCTCGTTTTCTATTCAAACCTGAGCACGAAGGAGAACATCGAGCGGGGATCGGCGCTCGGGGCGAAGCACTACTTCGTCAAATCAAGGACGTCGCCACCCGACCTCGTGCGCGAGTCGCTGGCATTCGTCCGCTGACGGTCATTACAGCTGTGACGTACAATGCGGACAGCGCGTCGCGGCAAGTGGAACCGACATCGTACAAAACGGGCAATTCTTCGCCGTAGGAACGGCCGGTTTTTGCAGTTTCTTCATCACTCGTACCATTAGGAAGATGACGAGCGCGATGATGAGGAAGTCGATGGTCGTCTGGATGAACGAACCGTAGGCAAGATGGATCGGTTTCAGGTCGGTCCCGCCGATCTGCACCTTAAGGCCGCCGAGGTTCACGCCGCCGCTGATGATGCCGATAAACGGCATGAGCACATCGTTGACGAGCGAACTCACGATCTTACCGAACGCAGCGCCGATGATCACGCCGACGGCGAGGTCCATGACGTTGCCCCGCATGATGAACGCCTTGAAATCCTTGAACATATGGGTGGTCCGATGAATGATACCATCAAAGAATAGCACGATACTGACCGCTTGCCGATGGCCGCTCCTGACCGTATACTGTCTACTACAACGGTATATACTGGCGGATTATATCGACGCGATCTTTTCCGAGGATATCGAAAAACATGCAGCATAGAAAGAGAACAGACATATGCCAACACTCGTCATCTACGACTCGAACTACGGCAACACAAAGCTCGTCGCCGAAGCGGTCGCGCACGAGCTCGGTACCGATGCTAAGGCGATCAAGGTCGACGATGCGACTCAAGGCATGCTGACCGGTCTGTCGCTGCTCGTCGTCGGCAGTCCGATCAACGGCTGGCGGCCGACCGTCAAGACCACGAAACTCCTCACCAGTCTGAAGACCGACCAGCTCAAGGGTGTAAAGGTTGCTGCGTTCGACACGCGCGTACGATTGTTCATGCACGGCGACGCAGCAAAGACCATTGCGAAACTACTTGTTGCTGCCGGTGGTACGCTCGTCGGACAACCGCAAGGATTCAACGTCATGGGAAAAGAAGGGCCGCTGCTCGACGGCGAGCTTGAACGGGCGAAGGAGTGGACACGAACGCTTATATCGGAAACAGGTCATTAACGACGCCACTATGAAGAATACCATTCCCATCCTACTTACGGTTAGCGTCATTCTTCTCATTGGTGCAGCCTGCCAGAAGAAAACCGTCGATTCGAACACGAACATCCAGCAGGGGACTACCGTCATCCAAGCTGCCGATGCCCGCGCCTTCGGGTCGTTGGCGGCCATTACCGGAGCATCGTCGAAGACATCGGCGGGCCTGGAACAGTCCAACGACTCAAGCGTGAGCTCCGCCACGCCGGCCCCGCTCATCGACTCGATGCCGCCGCCGGGCAGCGCGCAGTATACGTTCACGTTCACCGGCACTGCGCCATCCCTGACCGACACGAAGGTCGACGTCTATGCGCGCACGCCCGGTACAGGACTTGCGATGCCGTCCGATATCAAGGGGATCGCTGGCCTTGGCTCTATGGACTTTACGGCGCTATCAAACCCAACGATCAGCTCCCTGAACGTCAGAAACGGCAACGAAAACTGGTACGTCGACACTCAGAGCGGCACCGTCTCGATGTTCAATGAGCACATAATCAGCATGATCGAACCAACGGCCGCCGACACGGCGGTAAAAACCTCGAACGCTTCTTCGGGCAGTTCCAGCGGCACAGCAAACGCGAACATCGGTTCGGCAGAAGTTCCGGTCGATACCACGGCGATACTGAGGATAGCTTCTTCGTTCCTGTCGTCGCACGGTATCAGCACGACTGCCTACGGTACGCCGGTCGCGGTTGCTCCGCAGGTCACGTATCCGCTGCTGATCAACAACACGCCGGTCGTGCAGCAGGACGGAGGTCCGATGGGCATGACACTTTCTGTCGATCAGAGCTCCTCGTCAGTGACCTCGCTCTATGGACTTAACACCCTTGACTTCACGAGCTCGGCGTACGATGCCGTTACGGACTTCTCGGCCATACAGAAGATCGCTGAACAGGGCGGTTTCTACAGTTCGTTTGGCACGAGGGCATCCACGGGAACACAGGAAGCAGCGCCTACCACTACCACGGTGAAGCTCGAGCTTGGTACGCCGGATCGCGTTCTCATGAGCTCGTTCCTGTATTCGAGTACCGGACAGCGCGATGTCTACGTACCGGCGTTCAGGTTCCCGATCGTTAATTCCCCGGACGCCTACATGAAGTACGTGGTCGTACCGCTCGCGAAAGACCTGCCGACCGATACCATGCCGATCGGCATCAAACAGGAGGTTCCGGCAGGAATAGAGGACGGTACGGACATAGTCATATTTCAGCGCTGAGTTACTTGTTCAATCGATTCTGATATACTGAACCATATGAAACGTGAATACCTCTATGCTACGCTGCTGGCCCTCGCCGGTATCGGAGTGGTCGTGTATTTTTTCACGAATTCCGGAACAACGAGTGTTACAAATATCCGAAATACCGTCGTAGTGAACAACAATATGAACGGTTCAGCGGTCGTTACCACGAACGTCAATTCCTCCGCGAACACCAACGCGACAACGATTGTCAATACGAATACCTCAGTGAGCACCTCGGTTACACTGACAGCCGCGGTCATTGCCCAGCACAACACTGCAGCCGACTGCTGGCTCGTCGTCAACGGCCAGGTGTACGATGTCACCTCGTACCTGCCGATGCATCCGAAGGGCCCGGCATCGGTCATCCCGTACTGCGGGAAACCCGACGGAACGGCTGCGTTCGAGACGAAGGGAAGCCGCGGCGAAGACCACTCGTTAACGGCATACGCCGAGCTCGAGCAGTACAAGCTTGGCGCTGTGAACGCGACGGTCACGATCCAATAACAAAGAACCTATGGCCAGGCTTTACAAACTCTTCAGGATGGTCCACCGCCTCCTCGTGGTGGTGGTGACCGCATTGGTGCTGACCATGTCGCTCACCGGTATGGCATTGAAGTACACGACGACAACGCTCAAGCTGTTTCCCGCGCTGGACATCGCGCAGCTCCGCTACGTGCATAATCAGCTGACGCCGTACATCAGCATCGTGCTCATCATCATGGCGCTTTCCGGCCTCGGTATGTACCTCCTGCCACCGATGATAAGGCGGCGCGTCCGTAAACAGAGCGTTTCGTAATAATCAAAACACGCCCTCATCAGGACGTGTTTAAGATAGTACTGCTATTTCTTCCAGCGCTTCAGCGTCGGGAGGAATTGCGTCAGCATCGCGTGCGCAGCCTCGGGCGTCAGCCCCATGTCCTTCGAAAAGCCCGAGCAGAATTCTATCATTTCAGGAAGCGTGGTCTTCGGATCGGTGAACGCTCCGTTCTGAAAGCAGTTGCTGCAATAGTCCTGGTTCTTTCCGCCGTCCGCGTTCGTGCCGAAGTCGGTCGGCTTCGTCATCGGCATTCCGCAGCTTTGGCAGAACGGTCCTTGTGGCATGTCCATATTGTTTCATTTACTACTAAGTCATGACCAGTATATCACGACCGATTCGAACCGGGACACTGCCAGAGTGTCCCGGGAGAAAGGAGAACCAATACTACGCTCCTTCGTGTTGTCCGGCTTCGGCCTTACGGCGGGCTTCGACCCGCAGACGATGTCCCGTAGCTCCTCCGTGCTCGATGTAGTACAGCATGAGCTGCTCCGGATCCGTCACCGGATATCCATAGAACTCGCTCGCGAAGTAGCGGTTGTCCTTGCTGACAGCCTCCTTTTCCTGCTGTGCAAGATCCGCTGCAAGCTTGGCGTGCTTCTCCTTCTGGGTCATGCACATGCGGCACCTCCTGCAATGAACCATTGAGCAGTGTACGCCTCATAAGAAAACATGCAACCCCATACCATATCACAAGCCTTTCAGTGTGTGCTATGACACATTCATCAAGTATTTTGATATACTATATTCATGAAACTCTACCGCTTCAGCCCAATAAAAAATCAGCAACAGTTGGAAAAGGCCATCCAGTACACGCATGAGGCATGCTACAAACTGTGTCACATGGCCCTCGATGCCTACCTTCCGGTCGCCGGCAATGTCGGCATCTTCTGTCACTACGACAACGAATACGAAAAATTGACCGCACTTCGGGAAAAGATGACCGATCCGACGATCCATTTCAACAAGAAGTACTTCAAGCTACACGAGCCGATCATCATTCCCGCAAACGGCAGGATCCCGGCAGCGACGTACGAGTACCTCTATATCCGGAAGCCGGACCCGTACCGTGCGCAGGTCGGCGATGTGGATTTCGTCATGCGAACGGACAAGTACCAGGAGCTCAAGAAGCTGCTCCGGTCCGGAACCGAAATCAACGCCGCACGGCTGTACGAAGACAGCTCCGGCCTGGACATGGTCGAGCTGTACGATCCCGACATCGATGCGCTTGGGTACCTCACGACCAGCACGATGGCAGAAAAAATCCAAGAACCGAGAGAAACGTGGACGTGATGAAGTGGCGGTTCGGTTGATAGAATCCTGTGGACATGCGTTGTCGACGTACGATGGCTTTTTTGATATGATGCAAAAGTTTTCCACTAACCATATCATGTTATGCGCAACTACTTCGGCCTTATCATCGTGCTCCTCGGCGTCGCGTTCCTTCTACAGCAACTGAACGTCTCATGGGCGGATAATATGATCGACCTGTGGTGGCCGAGCGTGATCATCCTTGCCGGCGCGCTCTCATGGAACCGCAACCGGCGGCAGTGGTTCGGACCGATGCTTGTCGTCTTCATCGGTGTTGCGTTGCTCCTCGACCAGCTCGACATCATGACGCAATCCGCATGGAACTTCTTCTGGCCGCTCATCATCATCTTCCTCGGAACGAAGATCTTCATGGGCAAGTCCTGGGAGAAGAAGGGGACCGAGACCGGCGGCTCCAGCGCGAACGCCGTGTTCAGTGGCGTCGACCGAAGGGTGACGGGACCGTTCGACAGGGGCGACGTATCGGCGTGGTTCGGCGGCGTGAAGATGGACCTCCGCGATGCGCAGTTCGCCGACCAGGCGACGCTCAACGTCTCGGCTGGGTTTGGCGGCGTCGAGGTCTGGGTGCCGAAGAACGTCCGCATCGTCACGAAGATCACACCGATCATGGGCGGAACAGAGGACAAGACGCATGCGGACGGCAACGCCCCGAAGACGCTCATCATCACCGGTTCAGCGCTATTCGGCGGTGTGACCGTCAGGAACTGAATCGCCTTGGATTGACCAGGCTCATAGCCCTGCTATACTGCTTTCACCTCACATAGTTACCGAACGAATGCGACAGATACTCCGCAACCTGAAACGAAGGAAGCTCCGCACCGCGCTGACGGTCGGCGGCATCATGATCGGCGTGTTCGCGCTGACCGTCATGGGCGCCATGTCCGAGAAACTGACGAAACTGGTCGAAGGCGGGGAGGACTACTACAAGGGCAAGGTGATCGTATCGGACGCGACTTCCGGCGGTATCTTCGGCGGTGCTCCGATGACGATCGACAAGCGTGAGGAACTGGCGAAGGTTGACGGCGTCAAATACGTTTCACCGGAAGTCGGTCTGCTGTTCAGCGATGAGACCGGCGTATCCTTCGGTGTCCCACCGCTCATCACCTCGTTCGATCCGGGTGTCGTTCCGTACGAATCGTTCGGCATGGAGATCGCGAAGGGTCGGATGCTCACTGCCGACGACCGCGGAAAGAC
>CAYGGS010000020.1:5382-13420 GCA_964349545.1 uncultured Gammaproteobacteria bacterium | reverse complement strand
GTCGGCGTCATCGTGACGGTCGCCTTCGTGAGCACGAAGAAGTTCACGAAGCTCGAGCTCGGCCTCTGCACGGCAGCGCTCATCATCGCGTTCGTCGGGCTCCTCATCCCGACCTCGGGTATCGTCAGGACGGCGGTGAGCCAGGACCTGCGGCTGGACGCCTCGTCATCGTTGACCATCGCGAGATCGACCCTACAGCAGGCGCCGATCATCGGCACGGGGCCGGGTACCTTCTACTACGACTTCGTCCGGTACCGGCCGGCGTCCTTGAGCAGCACGCCCGTCGGCGGCTTTCGGTTCATCAAAGCGTCCGATGAGGCGTTCCAATTGTTGACCACGGTCGGCATCCTCGGCGCAGCCGCGCTGCTCGGGTTCATCGCGTTCCTGCTCTACGCGCTGGTTTCGGGCGAGAATCCCGCACGTTCGAAGCGGAGCGACTGGCCGGTGGTCGTGTCGCTCGTCGGTGCCTGGTGCGGCCTTACCGCGGCGCTCTTCTTCGTTCCTTCGACGATCGTCACATTCTCGCTGTTCTGGATCATGGCGGGGCTCATCGCCCTCGTTCTCCAGAGGAACAGGGGATATGCGGTGTCGAAAAAACCGCTCGTCAAGATCGGTGCGTCGTTCGCGTTCATCGTCATGCTCGCCGCCGTGGCGATCGTATCGGTGTGGACCGTTCGGATCGTGCTCGCGGATCGCGAGCTCGTCCGCGTGAACAGAGCCGTCACGAAGATAGAGGATCTCGGTACGGTGTCGAACATGATCGACCGCGCCATCCGCCTGAACCCGATGTCGGCATCGCCGTACCTGCTCCGTGCGCAGAGCGACCTCGTCCGGGCGCAGCTCCTCGCACAGCAGCAGACCGGTGCGGCGGGCGCCCGCGCGTTCCTCGCGGCGACGATCGCGGACGCCGAAACGGCGGTCAGCCGTGATCCGAACAATCCGGCGATCCTCGAGTCCGTCGCTGAGCTCTACAAGAACTACAGCAACATTACCGGGACCGGTGACGACCTGGTGCTCTCGGCATACGAGCGCGCGGTCGTGATCGAGCCGAACAGCGCATCGCTCCAACTGAGCATAGGCGAGGCGTACTACCTCGTCGCTTCGACGCTTTCGGCGCAGAAGGACGCCGATCGGACGTCCGTCACGGCCTACCTGGCGAAAGCCAGGATCGCCCTCGATGCCACGCTCCGGTTGTACCCCGGAAGCATCGATGCACGGTACGCGCTCGTCCTCGTCGATGAGCTCACCGGGCAGAAGGACGCGGCACTGGCATCGCTCGAGCAGCTCGTGGAGGAGAACCCGAGCTCGGGGTCGCTGTGGTACGCGCTTGGCATGCGGTACGTCGACCGGAAGGACGCCGACAAGGCGAAGAACGCCTTCACGGCGGCCGTTACCCTCGAGCCGGCGCTCTCCGATGCGTACTGGCAGCTCGGACTGCTCGCCGAGACCGCGAAGGACTACGCCACGGCAAAGACGCAGTTCGAGACGGTCAAGCAGCTTGACCCGACGAACACGGAGGTCCAAGCGAAGCTCGACGCCCTTCTGAAGACGTAGTTAGGACGTCGGTTTTTCGGACAGCAGGTTTTCCTTTTCGTCCTTCAGCGCCTTCCGGATCTTCTCGCGCGCGAGCCCGGTCTTTACGAACGGCAGCCAGTCGGGGTTCGGCGTGGTCCGGTTCTTGTCGACGACGGCCTCGACGACGTCGCCGCTCTTCAGCGTCGCCGTGACCTGCTCGAACTTCCCGTTGATGCGCGCGCCGACGAGCTGCGTCCCGATCTCGGTATGGACCGCGAAGGCGAAATCGATCGTTGTCGCCCCCTCGGGCAGGTCGATGACGTCGCCCTTCGGTGTGAAGCAGAAGATGCGGTTCGAGAAGACATCGATCTTCAGCGCCTCGAGGTACTGCTGCTCGTTCTCGATCTCGCGCTGCCACTCGGTCAGCTCGCGGACCCATGAGAGCTTCCTGTCGATCGTGCCCTTCATCCCATCGGACTTCCCCGTTTCGTCGTAGTGCCAGTGCGCCGTGATTCCGAACTCGGCGGACTCGTGCATCGCCGTGTCTCGGATCTGTATCTCGACGATGCGTCCTTTGGGTCCGAATACGGTCGTGTGGATCGATTGGTAGCCGTTCGGTTTCGGCTGGGCGATGTAGTCCTTGATGCGGTTCGGCAACGGTTTCCAGAGCCCGTGGATGATACCGAGCGCCGCATAGCAATCGTCGACGCCCGATACGATAATCCTGATCGCAAGGAGGTCGTAGATCTTCGTGATGTCGCCGTCGATGTCCGGACGCTGCAGCTTCCTGAAGAGCGAGTAGAGGTGTTTTTGGCGGCCGTGGATATCGACTATGGTCACGCCGTGGTGCCGCAGCTCGTCCCTGAGCGTTTTCGTGAGTCCGTCGATGAAGCCCGTACTGTCGCCGAGGCGTTCGGTCATGATGCGTTTTGTTTTCTCGTACGCATTACGGTCGACGAACGGGAAGGCGAGGTCCTCGAGCTGCCCCTTGATGTCGCCCATGCCGAGCCGGTTCGCGATCGGGGCGTAGATCTCGATCGATTCGACCGCGATCCTCGTCCGTTTCTCGGGGCGCGGCAGGAACCGGAGCGTTTCGAGGTTGTGGAGCCGGTCGGCGAACCTGATGAGGATGACGCGGATGTCCTGTGCCATGGCGATGAACATCTTCCGGAGGTTCTCGACGTAGCGCTCCATGCCGCGGTACTTCAGCGTGCCGAGCTTGGTCACCCCCTCGACGAGCTGCGCGATGGTATCTCCGAAGTCCTTGCGGATATGATCGATGGTTATGGCGGTATCCTCGGGCACGTCGTGCAGGAGCCCGGCGATGATGGTCTCCTCGTCGAGCCGGAGCTCGGCGAGCTTTGCGGCGACTGCGAGCGAGTGCGTGAGGTACGGCTCGCCGGAAAATCGCGTCTGTCCTTCATGAGCTTCGGCCGCGGTATCGTACGCGAGCCGCAGCAGGTCCATGTCGATCGTGAGTTTCTCCCGTGCGATGATTGCGAGGAGATCATCGAATGTCGTCCCGTTAGAGGCTTGCATGGAAAGAGAAGATGTTATTGGTACTGCGTGGGCGATTATCGTGGGAGGCCTCTAACGGGATCATGAAGGCATTGTAGCACCGTCCGGTGTACCGTACAGCGCTTGACGTTGGACTGCGCGATGTGGCATGATGCGACCGTCTTCAGGATACGGAAAGAGGGTATTGTTCGTGTCTTCTGTTTGTTTTTACAGAGGACGGACAATTCGGATAATGAGCGATTCTTCGCTCTGGAGTTATGACTTCTGGACACCTGTCCATGGACCGGGAGGGGTCATGAATCGTGGTGTGATGAGAGCGGTGTTGATCGGTGGAGTTGTCATCGTGCTCGTACTCGTGATCGGGATCGCCATGAAGAACTACCGGCATCGGTGCGAGCTTGACGGGATCACGAAACGCGCAGCGGCGTCGGTGTACCGTTCGATCTGGACGGAAGGCCGTCCGATCGCGATCGTCGCATCTGCGCTCGCGGAGGAGCTCCGCGGCGCATCGATCGATTCGGTCGTCTGCGAACCGAGTACGCCGGCGTTCCTCGATCTGGTCATGACGCATCGCGACTGCATCGTCGTGAAGCTGATCACCGCGCCGATCGTGTGTGAGGACGGCAAGGCGCAGGTCATGTTCCTCGGGTACCGCGTCGAGGTGTTCGATGCGGACGGTACCATGGGCAGACCGCGACAGTGGACGGTGTTCGAGCTGGGCGACGGCCGGAACAAGACGTCGAAGGTGCAGTGAACCACGGAAAGGGGTAGCGATGACTCGGACTGTCGTCATGATCAAAGGGAAGAAGTACTACACTACCGGCGTCGCTGCGGTGATCCTCGGCGTGAGCCACCAGACGCTCCACCGTTGGGCAAGGAAGTCGGGGAACGGTCATTGTGGGGTCCTCGCGGGACTCCGTTTCTTCCGGGATCCGGTGAACGGTTTTCACTACTTCACGGCAGCGTCCGTCGCGTGCGTCAAGAAGTGCATCGACAAGGGGAGGCGCTGCTGAAGCGGTCGATACCAGCTGCCCGAACGACAAGGAGGTGGACCAGTGAGACCGGGAAGGTTGTATGCGGTGCGCGTCTGCGGATACGGAGACGCCGACCGTCTGTGCCCGCTGCTCGGCTGTGATCACGGCGGACCGTTCTGCAAGCTGGTGGATGACGACTTCGGACCTGCGATCCGGGCGCGCGGGGACATCGAGTCGATGGTCCCGAACTGCGTATGGATCAGGATGTCCGGGGACGAGGCCGCGGGCGCCAGTGCGATCCTGCAGTTCAACATCATGCGGCTGGGTGCCTACGTCGTGCTCGTCTTCATGGTTCTCGTGTACGCGGCGGCGGGCATTGCGCCGTTCGTCTTCATCCGGTAGCGGAGGGAACCACGACCGGGGAGAAGCGTCGGTTCAACAATTGGATGTTCTGCATGGCCGGAGGCGCGGGATTCGCGGCGCTGATCGCCGCGTTCGTGCTGCGGTAGGAGAACCTAGAAGGGGACACACATGAGCGCTAGCAATGATAAGTTCCAAGGTAGCTGGACCGGAGATGATCCATGTGATGACGTGACCATGGAGGCATACGGATCGTTCTTGCCCGGCATCGTGGCCCTCGCCATCATCGTTCTCAAGGTGCTCAACCTCTACGGAGTGCGCCTGCACTAGAGGAGGTATGTCGTGCCCGATGGAATGAGGGCGTTCATACCGCACGCGCTCAGGGTCGCGAACCGTCTGTCGACGGTCCACGCGTCACTGCTTCGCATGCCGAGGCGCAGGGTCAAAGCAGGGGATGTGGCCCTCTTCGCGCTCGCGGTCATCATCGTGTACATCATCGGCAGGATCGCGAGCGGCCGGTGAGCGATCGTTCTGTGAGGAAGCGCATGCGCACGCATGCAAAAGACCCACCGATACCGGAGGAATCGGATGGGTCTTGTTGTTTGTGGAAACATTTGACAATTGACAGGTGACGATTGACCAGAAAAGATTAGCTCTTCCGGTTTCGTCAACCGTCACATGTTATGAGTCAATCGTTTTTACTGCCCTGCTGGTTCCGCTGGTACCGTTTCTTCCGGGGCTGCCTTCACATACTTGCAGGTCTTGCTCGAGCAGCGGAACGTTCCCTTCGCGCCGTAGACGATGAGCGAACCGCATTCGGGGCACTTCTCGCCGGTCGGCTTGCTCCAGAGCGCGAACTTGCACTCGGGATACCGGTTGCAGGAGTAGAACGTCTTGCCGTAGCGCGAGCGCTTCTCGATGATGTCGCCCTCGCTGCACTGCGTGCACTTCACGCCCGTCGACTTCTCGATGTTCTTGATGTGCTTGCACTCGGGGTAGCGGTCGCAGCCGAGGAACGGCCCGAACCGGCCGCGTTTCAGCGTCAGCTTGCCTTGGCCGCACGTCGGGCAGGTCTCGCCGACACCCTCGACCTGCGGTTTGTTCTCGTCGATCGAGTTGTCGCTGTTCAGCTCCTTCGTGTTCTTGCACTCGGGGTAGCCGGAGCATGCGAGGAACTTGCCGAACCGGCCGTACTTGATGACCATGGGTTTGCCGCACTTCTCGCAGACGTGGTCGGTCGCCTGTTCGGTGAGCTCCTTCTTCGAAAGGGTCTCCTCCTTCACGGCGAGGTGCTCCTTGAACGGCGTATAGAATTCCCTGATGACAGGGACCCACTGCGCCGTGCCTTCGGCGATGTCGTCGAACTTCTGCTCCATGGTCGCCGTGAACTGGTAGTCTACGATCTCGGGAAAGTGCTCGACGAGGAGGTCGTTCACGATGAATGCGATGTCGGTCGGTTTCAGCCGCCGCTCGAACCGCTCGACGTAGCCGCGGTCGACGACGGTCGCGATGGTCGGGGCGTAGGTCGACGGCCTGCCGATGCCGTACTCCTCGAGCTTCTTGACGAGGCCTGCTTCGGAGTACCGTGCCGGCGGTTCGGTGAAGTGCTGGAGCGGCGCGAGCGACTTGAGGTCGACCCTGTCGCCGGTCGTGAGCTGCGGGAGCTCGCTTTCCTTGACGCTCTCGGTCGCGACCTTGAGGTAGCCGTCGAATTTCGTGAGCTGACCCGTCGCGCGGAACGTGTAGACGACGCCGGATGGGGATTTGAGATTGCTAACGTCAATGGTCGTCGAGTCCATGATCGCCTCGGCCATCTGCGAAGCGACGGCACGTCGCCAGATGAGCTCGTAGACCTTCTTCTGCGAAGGGTCGAGGTACTGGGCGATGGATTCGGGCGTACGGGCCGGATCGGTCGGACGGATGGCCTCGTGGGCTTCCTGCGCGCCCTTGGATTTCGTCTGGAACTTCCGGGGCTGGTGGTACTCCTTGCCGAACGACGACTCGATGAACGAAGAGACCTCGCCGAGGAACTTGCCTGCGAGGTTGAACGAGTCCGTGCGCATGTACGTGATGAGACCGACGGAGCCCTGCTGCCCAAGCTCGACACCTTCGTATAGTTGCTGTGCGACGACCATGGTCTGCCTGCTGGAAAACCCAAGCTTGCGGTTGGCATCCTGTTGCAGTGTCGACGTGGTATACGGCGGATAGGGATTCTTCCTTACCTCCTTCTTCTGGACGTCGGCGATGGCATAGGTAGCGCCGTCGAGGTCCTTCATGATGGCATCGGCCGTATCCTTCGAACCGATGTCGAGCTTGTCAAGCGACTTCCCGTCGCGTTTCGCGAGCTTCGCCTGGAACGGGTGCGCCTCGTCCTTCGCGAACGTCGCGTCGAGGGTCCAGTACTCCTGGGGGTCGAACGCCTTGATCTCGCGCTCGCGCTCGACGATGAGCCGTACGGCGACCGACTGCACGCGGCCTGCGGACAGCCCCTTCGCGACCTTGCGCCAGAGCAGGGGAGAGAGCTCGTAGCCGACGAGCCGGTCGAGGATGCGCCGGGCCTGCTGCGCGTCGACCAGGCGGATGTCGAGCTCGCGCGGGTGCGCGAGCGCTTCGTTGATTGCCTCCTCGGTGATCTCGTGGAACACGATGCGCTTGATCTTGTCCTTCGGCGTCTCGAGGAGGTCAGCGAGATGCCAGGAGATCGCCTCGCCCTCGCGGTCCTCGTCAGTCGCGAAGTAGATGGCGCTCGATTTCGCAGCGAGCTTCTTCAGGGCCGTGACGGTCTTCTTCGCCTTGACCGGGACGATGTACTTCGGTTCGAAGTCGTGCTCGACGTCGACGCCGAGCTTCGATTTCGGGAGGTCGCGGACGTGGCCGAAGCTCGATTCGACGCGGTAGTCCGAGCCGAGGAACCGCGAGATGGTCTTCGCCTTGGTCGGTGACTCTACTATTATCAGGTCCTTGCTCATGTCTGTGGTCAGTTGATACGTATGTAATGCATGCCGCCGAGGGGGCTATTCGGAGGGAAAACCCTAACGGTTTTCCCTCCCCCGCCTGCCAAAGTACAAAGGTACTTTGTACGGCGGGCAGGCGACGGCCTCCCTTTCCGTATACGGTGTCGCTTCTTCTCGCTTGGCTAGGGTCCCGCCGGGCAAAGCCCGGCACCCTGATCCTCGCTCGTACGATGCGACGGAGACGTCTGAAGTATTAGTTGATACGGATATAGTGCATACCGCCGACGTGGCGGACCCGTCCCTTCATTTCGAGGAGGGATAGGGTCGCGTTGACGACACTGGTGTCCAGTGTACTCATCGCGACGAGTTCGTCAATGTGTCGCGTCGCGGCGAGGAGCGGAAGGAGCCTCGCTTCCTCGGGCGTCTCAGCACGAATTGCTACAGTGTTGCGCAGCACCGGCGCCGTGTCAAGCATGAACGCTTCGAACAGGTCGTCGGCACGCGTGGCGATCGAGGCGCCCTGCCGCAGGAGGTCGTTCGTGCCGTCGGACGTCTCGGCATCGATGGGGCCGGGGACGGCGAACACCCCGCGGTTCTCGTCGAGGGCCATCTTCGCGGTGATGAGCGCCCCGGATCTCCGTCCCGCCTCGACGATGAGCGACGCTGTCGACAGGCCTGCGATGATGCGGTTCCGTTGGGGAAAGAAGTGTTTTTGGA
>CAYGGS010000020.1:0-5372 GCA_964349545.1 uncultured Gammaproteobacteria bacterium | reverse complement strand
GAGGATATTCGCTGATAACGGCGCCGCCATGGTCGATGATGGATCGTGCCAGTGGTGCGTGCGACCGCGGGTAGACCTCGTCGATGGCGTTGCCGAGGACGGCGATGGTTCTGCCATCAGCCTCCAGCGCGGCACGGTGCGCCTCCGCGTCGATGCCGTATGCCAGACCGGAGACGATGACGATACCTTGATGGGCGAGCGGTTCGGCGATGCGGTGCGTCGCGGCGATGCCGTACGGCGTCGGCTTCCTCGTACCGACGACGGCGCAGCACCGCGCGTTCAGTACGTCGACGTTTCCACGGACGAACAGGACGAGCGGGGGACTATGGGTTTCTTTCAGGAGCGTCGGGTATCGTGGGTCAACGACGGTGAGCAGATCCATGCCGGGTATGCGTGTCGATGAGAAGAGCGCATCGGGATCTATGGTGCGGCGTTCGGCCATGAACCGTTCGATGAAGAGCGATGACGCACCGGTCTCGACGAGTTCATCCCGCGACGCGTTCCACGCGTGTTCAATGGAAGTAAGTCGTTCAAGAAGACCGAACAGCGCTCGGTATCCGATGCCCAGTTGTTGGAACGCGAGGTAGTAGATAGTTGCCTGCTTCATAGTCTTGACTTTTATGATAGGATGGTGTAGTATCGATTGTTTCGTTCCCAATTCGAGTCCACGCGTCTCGGGCTGCATTCGGACGCACCGTCTCCATCAGATTCCCACCAGTGGAGGGATGCCCAGTGGGTGCACGAAGGAAGAAGGCAGTACCGCTGCGGGGCTACTACGACCCGCGTCAGATCCGGTGGCGTGATCTGCAGCCGATCAGTTCGCTCGAGGTGCCGGTGAACGCTCCCCACCGGAGCAGCATGGCACCGGAGTACAACATCGTTCCGGCCTTGGTCGAGGTCCTCTGCGGTTCGGGGATCACGGTCACTGTTGACGAGGTCGAGCGGTGCAAGGTGCACCGCAAGATCCTGAGCCGGACGAATCCACGGACCGCAGTCGCGCGGGTGAGGTCGGGCCAGCTGTTCGTGGTCTACGAGGATCTCCGGCGAGGGATCATCCACGTGCGTCTCGTCGAGATCCTTGCCCGGCTCGGCTGGCAGCAGCGACCCGGGAACAGGATTGTCCATCGGCCCCTGCCGATGAAGCCGCGGAAGAAGCCGACGGGCGATCCGTCGCAGCTCGATCTGCACCTCGCGTAAGTCCTTCGGGACAACGCGATGAAATGCCGGCTCACTCGAAACTTGGGTGAGCCGGTTCTACATATGGTCGATGAAAAGGGCGGCTGCTGCGCCACCCTCGATTCGTTGTATTACTGCGCGCCGTCCTTCGACGGTTCCGGTTTCACCTTCTCCGGCGCGCGCTGGAACAATCTAACATAGGATTTCAGTTCCTGCAACCACTTCGTGCCGAGCTCGCTGAAGTCGATCTTCACCAGCTTCGTCGTGAAGTCCCAGCGCGGGTTCTTCGTGATGAGCTTCTCGATCATCGCCGGCGTCAGCATATCGGAGAACTCGATCGTGAGCTTCCGGATGATGACGCCCTCGACGTTGACCGAGCCGATGACGATGCTGACGATCGACGTCTTCTGCGCGAGGAGCCGGATCTCGAGGAGGTCGAACAGGTTGTTGAGCGGTGCCGGAAGGTCCTTCTCGCTGAACGCCCTCTTCTTGAACTCCTTGAGCTCGGGGATGGTGACGAAGTTGGCAATCTCCTGGTACAGCTTCAGACGTTTTGGTTCGGATGGGATGAGCGTCTTCGGGATGCCGATGTCGAGCGGCAGATCGATGATGATGTCGCGGAGCTCCTCCTGCTTGATGCCGGTCTTGAGCTCCTCGATCGCCTGCGAGAGCAGCCGCGTGTACAGGTTGAGACCTACTGCCCCGACCTGGCCGTGCTGCTCCTTGCCGAGGATGTTGCCGGTGCCGCGGATCTCGAGGTCGCGGAGCGCGAGCTGGAACCCCGAACCGAGCTCGCGCGCCTCGTTCAAGGCCTGCAGCCGCTTTTTCGGGCCGGCCGTGAGCTTCGTCGCGTGGTAGAGGAAGTAGGCGTACGCCTGGCGCTTGCCGCGGCCGATGCGACCCCTCAACTGATAGAGCTGGGCGAGTCCGAAGCGACCGGCGTTGTCGACGATGAGTGTGTTCACGTTCGGCAGGTCGAGGCCGTTCTCGATGATCGTCGAGCAGACGAGGACCTGGATCTTGCCGGTGTCGAAGTCGGCCATGACCTTCGAGAGGTCCTTCTCGTCCATCTGGCCGTGGGCGAAGGCGTACGAAGCGTCGGGAACGAGCTTCTGGAGCCGCTTCACGGTGAGATCGATCGTCTCGACGTTGTTGTAGACGAAGTAGACCTGTCCGCCGCGCGCGATCTCCTTGCGGATGGAGGATGCGACGATGGCGTCGGAGTACGACTGGATGATCGTCTCGATGGGGAGGCGGCCTTCCGGCGGTGTCTCGATGATGGAGACGTCGCGAATGCCCGAGAGCGCAAGATTGAGCGTACGCGGGATCGGGGTGGCGGTGAGCGTGAGGACGTGCGCCTGCTGGCGGAGCTCCTTGAGCCGCTCCTTGTCCTTCACGCCGAAGCGCTGTTCCTCGTCGATGATGATGAGTCCGAGGTCCTTGAACACGATATCCTTCGACAGAAGGCGGTGCGTGCCGACGACGATGTCGACGTCGCCGGTGGCGAGCTTCGCGACCGTCTCGTCCTGTTCGCGGTCGCTCCTAAAGCGGCTGAGGAGGTCGATGGTTAAGGGCAGGCCGTTCAAGCGGTTCACGAACGTGTCGAAGTGTTGCTGCGTGAGGATCGTGGTAGGGGAGAGGATGGCGACCTGCGTGCCCCGGACGGCCGCCCTGACCGCGGCGCGTATGGCGACCTCGGTCTTGCCGAACCCGACGTCCCCGCAGACCAGCCGGTCCATCGGGACCTCCTTCTCCATGTCGGCGAACACGTCGCTGATGGCGGTATGCTGGTCCTCGGTCTCCTCGTAGGCGAACGAATCGTTCAACCTTCGTTCCTCCTCCGTCGTACCGGTGAACGACGTCGCTTTCGAGGTCGCGCGTTTCGCGTAGAGCTTCAGGAGCACGTGGGCGAGCGCAAGCGTTTCCTCCTTGATCTTCCGGGTGAGCTGGTACCAGTTCGAACCGGAGAGCCGGTGCAGCTTCGGGTTCGCGATACCGATGTATTTCGAGACCTTGTCCGCAGCTTCTACGGGTACGAACAGCTTATCGCCGCCGGAGTACTCGAGCGTGAAGTACTCGCGCTCATGGCCGTCGACCTGCTGGCGCGTCATGCCGAGGAACCGTCCGATGCCGTGGTCGAGGTGGGTGACGAAGTCGCCCGGCTTCAGCTCGGCGAGGAACGCGAGGTCGATCTTCTGCTTGCCGGACAGGTTCCCTTTCGATTCCTTTCGTCCGAAGATCTCCTGGTCGGTCAGGAAGAGCAGTTTTTCTTTGAGCGCGCTGAACCCGGTGAGGAACGCCTCGGAACTGTCGGCCTTCGCGATCGCGGGGAGATCCGCTTTGTGGTGTGCAAAGAGTTCGGTGATCGCCTTCGGATCCCCGCTTGCCACGGCGATCTCCCACCCGTCCTTCCGGTAATGGGCGAGGTCGTCCATCAGCGCGCCGAAATCGCGGTGGTAGAACGGGGCCTGGTGGTAGTCGACCTGTTCCGTGGTGTCGTCGTTGAACGTCTCGAAGATGAGCGCATGGTACGGGGCGAGGACGCTTTCCCATTCCTCCCACCGCGGTGCGACCGTCGAGAGCTGGTCGGGATCGGAAAGGATGAAGAGCGTCTCCTCGCCCGTCAGGTAGGAGAATAGCGTCGCGCCGGAGTTGCTCGGGAGCGACGCCGGGGTTATCGTCGCGTCCTGGAGCTCGACCGGTCTCTTCCTTCCGTCGAGTTGGTGGATCGCCGTCAAGGTGTTACCGTCGAACTCGCAGCGGATCGGTTTCAGGGAGCCGACCGGGTGCACGTCGACGATGCCGCCGCGCCGCGCGAACGAACCCTCGCCGGTCACCGCGGACTCGAAGACGTAGCCGCTCCGTACGAGGATCTGCGAAAGCTCGGCAGGTTTGCGCACCTCGCCGGGGGTCAGTTGGGTGGTGAGGTCGCGGAACGCCGGCTTCGGGAGTACCGAGCGCTCGAACGCGGTGACGCTCGATATGAGGAAAATCCTCCGGTCCGTCATGAGGTCGTGGAGGATGCGTGGCAGGTTCTTTTCGGTGAGCATCGTCGGTTCGACATTGAACGTGTCCCAGAACTTCAGCTGCTCGAGCACGGTCGTCGCTTCTGCGTCGTCCGCGGTGATCCAGACGCGCGAACGGAGCCGGTCGTTGTTTCTGATCCGCGCGATGAGGAACGTCTTCGCGCTCAGGGGCCCGACACCGGTAAGCCGGAGCATCCCGGGAATGTCGCGCAGCATGAACGGCGGAAGCCGCTTCGGGTCCGTGAAGAGCGCGTTCGTGGTGGTGGTACGGGGTTTCATCGGTCCTGGTATCGTGGAAATGGTGTTTTCCGGGGTCGCTGTGCCGACCCTTGACACGAATTTCGTTCTTTGCTAGGCTCCTATCTTGTCTTGAAAATGCTCGTTCGAGTCGATTCTGGTACCCATAGTTCTACTTGCAAGCGGCGAACGGGGCGCAACCCCTCCTACGCGTCCCAAGTAGCCATGAGTTAAGGTTTCTTCCGATTTCGGCAGGAATCTTACGCTTGTAAGTAGTATCATGGAGTACCAGATTGGGGTGGGGACTTCGGCCTACGTCTTGGGCGCGACCCATGGACTAGGTCGGTGGACCCGCCCCGCAATCGATCGTGGGTGGTGATTTCGGTCGATGTCCGTCGGTACTCCGAGGGGCCACGGCTCGACTGATTGAACCACCCACAACGTTCGTGGTGGACGCACCGCGATGGGTAATGCATGGCCTGACGGTCAATGCGGAAACCCTGCGCGTAGCATCGCGTTCATCACCGGGGGGCCTGTGTGATTCTGCATAGGCCCTCTCTTCTCATTCAGATTTCAAGGGATCCGTCTCGAGTTTCTGGAGCAGTTGCAGCGCATCAGGGATGATCTTTCCGTCGAGCGCGGCCTCTTCTTCCTTTGAGAACTTTTGTAGCACATAGCCCTCGGCCGGGATGCCCAGCGGTTTGTTCGAGCCGATGCCGATGCGGAGCCGGTTGAACTCCTTGGTGCCGAGCTGTTGAATGATCGACGCGACGCCCTGGTGGCCAGCATCACCGCGGCCTGATGCGATGCGGAGCTCGCCGAACGGCAGGTCGAGGTCGTCGTGGACGACCCAGAGGCGGTCGAGCGGAAGCTTGTAGTAGGCGATGAACTTCGACACGGCGTTGCCGCTGTCGTTCATGTACGTCTGTGGCT
>CAYGGS010000019.1:11868-13850 GCA_964349545.1 uncultured Gammaproteobacteria bacterium | reverse complement strand
TCTTTCTGGTGGAACTTTGCTCGCCGAGAAAACGCGAGGTCGTGTTCCAAATAATTGGCGAAGAAACCTAAACGGTTTCCTCGCCAACGCCACTCTTTCCCTTGCGAGGAGTCGCTCCTTGCTCCTCGGCTAGGGTCCCGTCGGGCAAAGCCCGACACCCTGATCCTCGTCGCTGCGGTAGCGACGGATGATTTTTTTCGGCCTCGCTGCCGCTCGGCCGATTTGTGCTAAAATATCCTTATGAAGATCGGCGTACATCCTTCGACTCCGTCGCACTGTCATCCTGAGGTTCTCGAAGGAACAGTGCGACATCGCTCAGGACAGGTGTCTATATGAAAATCGGAGCACACATATCCGCTGCAGGCGGCATTTTCAACGCCCCACTCAACGCAGCCAAGATCGGTTGCGAAACGTTCCAGGTGTTTTCAAGGAGCCCACAAGGCGGACCGGCGCCGAAGTTGACCGATGCGGTTTTGGCGGAGTTCAAGGCGAACATGAAGGCGAATGGTTTCGACCGTTTCGTCATCCACACGCCGTACTACATCAACTTCGCCTCGACGACGCCGCGCATCCGCTACGGCTCGATATCGATCGTGCGCGACGAGCTCGAGCGCGGGACGTTGCTCGGCGCCTCGTATGTCGTAACACACCTCGGTTCGACGAAGGACGCGGGAAAGAAGCTCGGGTTCCATAAGACGTGGCGTTCGCTGCAGCGCATACTCGACGGCTACAAGGGCACGACGAAGCTGCTGCTGGAACTTTCGGCAGGCGCGGGTGACCTTACTGGAGGTTCGTTCAAAGAACTGGCAGACCTGTTGAAGAATGCGGAGAGCGCGGCGAAGTACCGAGGGAAGATGGGCGTGTGCCTTGATACCTGCCACGCCTTCGCCGCCGGTTATGATATCAGGACGAAGAAGGGCGTCGATGCGATGATGAAAGAGATCGCCGGTACCGTCGGTACCAAAAGGGTGATGCTCATCCACGCGAACGATTCGAAGTTCGGCCTGAAGGAGCACAAGGACCGGCACGAACATATTGGGAAAGGCATGCTCGGCGTCGAACCGTTCCGTATACTGGTAAACCATCCCGCTTTCAGGAACGTCGACATGATCGTGGAAACACCGCCGGACGGCGCGCAGGACGATGTGAGGATGTTGAAGGGGTTGAGGGATGAGGAGAAGGTTGTAAGGGAATGAGGTTGGTAGGGAAGAATCCTCATAACCTAGAAACCTAACAACCTGTAAACCTACAAACCCATAAACCTACAAACCTATGATCTACACCATCACGAAATACGCGCAGTCGTGCATCCTCATCGAAAAGGAGGGAAAGCGGTGTCTGATCGACCCGGGGCGGTTCGTGTACGAGCGCGACGATCTGCAGGCGAAGGATTGGCCGAAGATCGACCTGCTTCTTATAACGCACGGGCACAGTGACCACGCCGACGTCGATGGGATCCGGACCGTGGTCAAGCGCGACCGCTGTCCGGTGTATACGAATGCCAGGTTCGCTGCGGAGCTCGCTGATCAAGGCATTGTAGCTGCACCCCTTACCCCGGGGGAGACGATCACCGAAGGCGGTTTCATCGTCCACGCCGTCCTTCAGCAGCACGGCGACCTGCTGAACGGCCAGCCGGCACCGGAGGTCGTCGGATTCCTCATCGACGGCAGCACGCTGTACGACCCCGGTGATTCCATTCTACTTCCGACCATGCCGCACGCCGACGTGTTTTTCGTTCCGGTCGCAGGCCCGCAGATGACGCTCGAGACAGCGCGCGCGATGGCGCAGCACGTTCAGCCGAAGGTCGCGATCCCGGTCCATTTTTCGAACACTGAAAAGTATCCGATCACGATCGATGAGATCAGGACGCTGAACGTACCCGGCGTCGACGTCCGCGTGCTTGCCGACAAGGCGTCGATGCAGTGGTCCGCGGGAATGTGATATACTCTGGTCATATGAAACCCCTCGATGTCAGCCACGAA
>CAYGGS010000019.1:9981-11768 GCA_964349545.1 uncultured Gammaproteobacteria bacterium | reverse complement strand
CTCCTGTCGAGCGGACAGGGGCACGGTTTGCGCGCGAGCAGCAACCGCTGTGTGAACGGCGGATCGACGTACGCGCGCTGTACGGAGGCGCCCGTTGCGCGTCGCCGGTCGAGGGGCGTGTGATGCCGGTAGCCGCGCCGTTCGAACTCACGCACCAGCCGCGCGTGCCGGTTGAACAGCGCGCGCAACTTCCCGTGCCACCGTTGTGTTTCCGGATGGTTGCGATAGCCGCGTTTCCCGCGCGTCAGGATCGTCCAGATCGCGTGCAGCTCACGATGCTCTCCCAGCAGGTGCTGCCGGCAGAGGATCATGGGAGGAACGTCCCAGATGCGCATGCGTCAGACCGGCCGGAGCGTGCCGGCAAACACCCCGCACCGCTCGTTCCTCGGGTGCGGGGCAAGCCTGCAAGTCAAATTATTCATACAGGCCGCAATGTTCCTGCAAACACTTGCCATGCGAGGAGGGATTTCGCGACGAGCGAGAGGACGATGTAGGTCTTTTCGCCGAACAGGTAGTCGCGCCATTTCCCGACCTTCTTGTATTGGAGGATCATGTTGATCGCGAAGACGTTGAAGAACATGAAGATGGAGAAGTAGATCCAGTAGACGAAGGTCGGGGCCTTGAACTCGCCCTGGCCTGCGTTGAAGAGGTAGAGGGCGACGACGATCCACGGCACGATACCGGCGATGCAGCCGAAGATGTACGAGGTCCAGTCGGTTTTCTGTGTCGTCTGGTTATGAACCTCCATGACCCAGCCGAACAGGATCATCATCGCGTTCAGGAAGAACAGCAGGATGAGCATCGAGAGGTCGTAGACGCCGACGAGCAGGCTGATCACGACGATCATGAGCGACGAGGAGAAGCTGTACTCGATCCAGCGCGCGAGGTTCATGCCTTTCTTGAGGTTCCCGATGTACCAGCGGTAGCCCGGACCGAAGCTCACGGAGAAGTGCGCGAGCGCGGAGAGGAGCAGGAAGCCGGCGACGAGCGGCCCGATGCGGAGATCACCGAGCGTCGCGAGGACGGTGTTGAGCTTCTGCGTGGCGACATTGAACTCGACGTAGGAGGTCGTGACCGGCAGCGCGAAGGAGCTGCTCACGACGAGCATGGCAATGCCCTGGAGAAGGTGCAGGAAGAACATCGAAATGTTCCATTTTCGGAGGTTTTTGAACCGTTTTTCCTGGTCGTTTTGGATGGTCTGTGGTTGGTCCATGGTGGTACGGTTAGTGATAGTATGCGCGTAATGCGTAGGTAGTATAGCAGGAAAGTGTCAGACAAGGGGCCGTTGTTGCACGGCCCCCTGCTGTCATGGTTATGACCGTGCGTTCCGCTTCATCGGTGCGCTGGCGATCAGTACGACCGCCGAGAGTCCGACGAGCGAGTAGACGACGCGGCTCAATCCGCTCATGTCGCCGAAGATGGTGGCGACGAGGTCGAACTTGAACAGTCCGACGAGGCCCCAGTTCAAACCTCCGATGACGACGAGGATCAGGGCGATCCAGTTGAGAGGCGATGGTTTCATGGTGAGTTCCTTTCTTATCGTGACTGCGTGCCTATTGCGGAGGCAGCAGCACGGTATCGATGACGTGGATGACGCCATTCGATGTTCCGATGTCGGCGGTCGTCACGGTCGCATTGTTTACCTTCACGCCGTTCGACGCGTCGATCGAGAGCATTCCGCCCTGGACCGTCGTCGCCGAGGTGAGCTTCACGACGTCAGCTGCCATGACCTTGCCCGATACGACGTGGTAGGTGAGTACCTTCGCGAGCTGTGCCTTGTCGTCGAG
>CAYGGS010000019.1:0-9971 GCA_964349545.1 uncultured Gammaproteobacteria bacterium | reverse complement strand
AGGCAATTTCGCGAATGCTGCATCGGTCGGGGCGAAGACCGTGAACGGTCCGGGACCGGAGAGCGTGTCGACGAGGTCGGCGGCCTGGATGGCCGAGACGAGCGTCGAGAACTGGCCGGCTTCGACCGCTGTTTCTACGATGTTCTTTGACATTGGCTTTGTATCCATTTGGTTAGTGTTGGTTAGGGTAGTGGTCTCGATGTTCTCGTTCTGGTTCGACGTGGTTGACATCAGGGCCCACACCCCGATACCGACCCCCAGGAGCACTATCGTGATAATGACTGGCATTCCTTTTCGCATATGGTTCCTTGTTATTGATAAACCTTGCGTATCCACACGGTACCTGGTAACATAAAAAGATGCAAAACGTGCATTTAAGCCCGCCGGATCTCGCTCCCCTGTTCGGCGTCAACGTATCAACGATAAAACGCTGGATCGACCGTGGATTCCTGCCTGCGCAGGTCACGACCGGCGGCCATCGGCGCGTCAGCCGCGAGCAGCTCGTGGCCTTTGTCGCGAAGTATCCGCGCTATGCTTCGCGTTCCTATATCCTCGGCCAGCTCTCACGTGGCGTGAAGGCCCCGGACCAGGACTGGAAGCGATACTATCAGGCGCTCCGTTCGAACGATACCGATGCGTCACAACGGTTCATCGAGGAGCTGTACATACGCCGGATACCGCTGATCGGCATCCTTGAAAGGGTCATCAGCCGGACGCTCGAACAGATAGGGACCGATTGGGCGCGTGGCGTGATCTCGGTCTACGACGAGCACCGGATGTCGTTCGAGGTCCGTTCCCATCTGTACCGGCTCCAACAGCTCATACCGACACCACGGCGTACTGCATCGCGTATCGCCCTGCTCGCCTGCGTTGCCGGCGAACATCATGAGCTGCCCTTGCAGATCCTGGGACTCATCCTGCAGCAGCAGGGGTGGACCATGCACACGCTCGGCATCAACATCTCGACGGTCGAGCTCACCCGCGCCATGCAGCGGTTGAAGCCAACGCTGGTGTGCTTGACTAAGACCTATCGCATCGGCGGTTCGCTGGATTTCCTGAACGTCGTCGCGGCGCAAACGAAAAAACGCCGTATACGCCTTGCCTACGGCGGGAACGGATGGAGCAGGATCATCAGGAGCAGAACCTGGCCACAGAACCCTCGTGTGAAGTACTACCCGACGCTCGAAGCGTTCGAGCAAAGTGTGAAGTAACTACGCCGAACTCAGCATTGTCATGGCCGCATCGATTTGTTTTCGATGATCGAACGCCAATCGTTCGGGAAGGTCGTTTAACGCGAACCATCTCGCCTCTTCGGCGTCGTCGCCTGCCTGAAGTTTTGACACATCGGCAGCCTCGACGAGGTACGAACAGTTGACGACCTGATCGGGATCGCGCGATGGCGAACTGAACACGCCGATGAGCGTCGTCTTCGTCGCAATGAGGCAGGTCTCTTCCTTGACCTCGCGTACGACCGCCTGCTCGACGGTCTCATCCCACTCGACGTATCCGCCGGGCACTGCCCACAAACCCTTGAATGGTTCGACGCCGCGCCGTACGAGAAGCACACGGCCATCGTTGATGATCACCGCATTGGTGGACAGTCCACGGTTGGTATACCGGCCACAGGTCGGGCACGGTTTATCGGCGAAAGGTTTGTTCATTGTGTTGGTACCGCCGGTCGGACTCGAACCGACATAGCCTTTCGGCCAAGGGATTTTAAGTCCCTCGTGTATACCATTCCACCACGGCGGCACGGTATCAATGCATTCCAATACTACGGGAACGCGAGCCGGTACGCAACTATGCCGAACGCGATGCCGACGTTGAGCGATTCCTTCTTCCCGCGCATGGGAATTTCCAGGCAGACGTCGCAGCGATTGAGCACCGCCCGCGGCAGCCCTTTGATCTCATGGCCGAATATGAGCGCGAGCGGCTTCTTGGGCCGCCTGAATCGGTAGTAGGGCATGCTGCCGTTTGAAAGCTCCACTGCGGCCAGCACGTATCCATCCTTCTTGAGCTTCGTAAGGAACGGCAGGATCTTCGGATGCCGTTCGAACGGTACGGTCTTTTCCGCACCGAGCGCGACTTTGTTGATCTTCGGGTGCGGCGGCGCGGGTGTGTAGCCGCAGAGGTGGATCTTCGTGATGCCGACCGCGTCGGACGTTCGGAACATCGCGCCGACGTTGAACCGGCTGCGGACGTTGACCAGGATCAATTCGAACGGGAGCCGTCTATTTCTTCGCATGGAACAGAGAGAAATATTCCGCAGAAAGGATGCTGCGCGCGATGAACTTCGGGAATCCGGAAAACGGGGTGCTCCGGTCGAACTGCGAGCGATGCGTACGCAGCACACGGAGCTTGAACGCCGGATCGACCCGTACGCGAAGCGTCGGACGCAACCGGACGATCCGTCGCGCATAGTGAGGATGGCTCCGCCGTGCCTTGAGCCACGGGAGCGAACCTTTGGTGAGCAGGAAAGGCAGTGCGGCGCAGAGGAGCGGTGTTCTGGTGGCACGCGATACGCGCAGCGCGACCTGGTGTACGGCGATGTGGTCGAGGTGGCCCGAGATGCCGTCCGGCCCGAAACTGACGATGATGTCGGGAGCGTGTCGCCGGACCAGCGCAGAGGCTTCCTTGAAAAGACGCGCTTGGTGTCGATCGACTCCGCCATCGGGGATGCCCAGTTGCACGAGCGTCGTGACGCCCATGAGCTTGCTTGCGCGACGTAGCTCCCGCGAACGGATCATGCCGAGCGCTTTCATCGTCAGGGGTTTCGAGAGGTGCGAGGCTCCGCGCTCTCCCCGCGTGGCGCACAAGACCACGGTCGATCCATGGGCATCAGTGTTCTTTCTGATGGTACCGGCCGCAACAAAGCTCTCATCGTCGGGATGCGCGACGATGATGAACAACCTCTTCCCGATAAGGTCCGATGGTCGAATCCGTATCATAGGACGTCGATAACCTTGTGTTTCGAAGAGGCGCCTTGTGTGATGACCAGTCGCGAAGGTGCGAGCCGCAGGAACGCCGAGAGCGCCTTGATGGCGGCACGGTTCGCCCTTCCCTCGTGCGCCGGCTCTTTCACGCGGATGACGACGTGCGTTCCGTCGATCCGTTCGACCGATGGCGTTTTCGCGCGCGGTTTGACCGTCACCGTGAGCTTCATCGGCGCGTACGCACGATCTTCGCGAACAGTATCGAGTCGATGTAGCGCTTGTGCTTCTTCCGGAACTCGCGCAGGTATCCCTCGCGCTTGAAACCGGCCTTTTCGAGCACGCGCTGCGAACCGACGTTGAAGGGGAACGTGTACGCCTCGATGCGGTGGAGTTTGTGCTTCGTACTGCCGTACCGTTCGACGCCCCTGACCGCTTTCGTCATGATGCCGCGCCCCCAGAACGGCTCGCCGAGCCAGTAGCCGAGCTCGCCGATGCCGTGGCCCTTCAGCGTGAGCGAAATGCTCCCGACGCATTCGCCTCCGTACTCGATGGCGAAATGGACCTTTTGCAGCGGCCGGCGCTTCGCCTCCTTCAGGCATTTACGGACCCATGTACGCGCGTCGAAGAGCCGGTAGGGAATCGGAAGAAACGCAAGTCCCCGTTCGATCTTCGGGTTGTTCGCGTACTTCGCGATCGACGGTTCGTCGCCGCGGCGGAACGGTCTCAGCTTGAGTTGAGGGGCGATCTTCGTCATGTCCGTAGAGTAGCATACCGCCACCGAACGGGAAAAACAGCAACAATGATTGGGGTACGTGCCGTTGAGAGCCCATTATTTGCGGCCAGGATCGATTTGTTCCACGTGGAGCGTAGGAATCTATAAGTCGCCTTTTCGAATGTCCCGCCGAAGGCGGGCAAGGTAGTCGTTGTAGAACGACAGGTTGTGGAGGCTCACGAGCGACATCGCCGAGATCTCCTTCGCCTTGAAGAGGTGCGTGATGTAGGCGCGCGAGTGGTCGTGGCACACCGCGCATCCGCACTTCGGATCGAGCGGTCGCTTGTCCTTGAGGAACAGCGCTTTCTTCATGTTGAGCCGTCCGCCAGACGTGAACGCGACGCCATGGCGCCCATAGTGGGTCGGCGTGATCGAATCGAACGTGTCCATGCCGGCCTTCACGATGCCGAGGATGTCCTCGGGATGGCCGGTGCCCAGGAGATGCCGCGGTTTTTCGGGAGGAAGCAGCTCACCCATCCAGCCGAGCATACGGGCCATCGTTACCTTGTCGCCGCCGAGCTCGCCGCCGATACCATAACCATCGAAGGGCAGCGCCGTGATGATGCGGGCGCTCTCCTTGCGGAGCTTGAGGTACTTGCCGCCCTGCACGATGCCATAGAGCGCCTGGCGGGTGGTGCGGGCGGCGAGCGACTGTTCCGCCCAGCGGTGCGTGCGCGCGAGCGACCGGCGGAGGTACGCGGTCGCGGCGACCGGCGGCGGACACTCGTCGAACGCGAACATGATGTCCGCGCCGAGCCGCTGCTGGATCGCGATGGATTCCTTCGGCCCGAGGAACAGGGTGCGGCCGTCGGCCGGCGAACGGAACCGGACGCCACGCTCGGTGATCGTGAGCGATTGCGGCTGGTCGTGCGCGTTGACCCGCTCGCGGCTCGTGCCTTTCAGGATCTTTCCCATGTTCAGGTCGCGTCCGAATCCGAGGCTGAACACCTGGAACCCTCCGGAGTCGGTCATGAGCGACCGCTTCCAGCCCATGAAGCGGTGGAGCCCGCCATGCCGCTTCACTATACCCTCGCCGGGCTTGAGGTGCAGGTGGAACGTGTTGCAGATGAGGAGCTGCGTACCGGTTGCCACCACATCGTTGACGTCGAGCGTTTTGATCGCAGCCTGCGTCGCTACGCCGACGACCGCGGGCGTCTCGATATCACCGTGCGGTGTCGAGAGTATACCGAGCCGCGCGCCGGACCGTTTCGATCGTTTGGTTATGCGAAAATGGATCATACGGTCCTGCCTGCCGCCCGCCTGACGGCAGTCAGGGCAGGTAGCGGAATCCGCGGTTCTACGCGGTAGATTTCCACCCGAATATTATTCGTATAAGAAGACGTTGCTGACCCAGCCGTCCTTACCCTGGGAATCCCCGTCGATGATGCGGACCTGCGAGGCGGACGGTCGAGATTCGAGGATCCTGGCCTTCGTCCCGTTCAGCACCGTGAAGAGCTTGTTCCTGGATACGAGCGTATCGAGGATGGTGCTTCCCGTCTGGATCGCATCGGTGTAGGCGTTCAGGCTCTCCAGGTCGACCGCAATGAGCGCCGCTCCCGTGGAATCGAACTTGTCGGTACCGAAATTGACGACAACGACCTGGCCGGTCCGGTACTGTCCGGCCGCGGCGATATTCGTGTCCGTTTTCACCGACCTCCCTTTGACGAGGGCGATGATGCCGACGACGCAGAACACGACGATCACGACGATAAATGCGACGTTCTTCCTCTGTTGAGGCGGCATCGGACGTTGCGGGACCGGTTGTGGGGCGAGGTCGTCCATAGGGGTGCTAGACTCAGTATACCACGCACGCCGCGTTAGGGCAGCACGATGAGGTAGATGCCGACGAGGATGATGATCGATGCGATGGATTTCTGCAGCAGGTGCCGCTCATGGAACAGCTTGCCGGCAAGCGCGATGTCGAGGAGGACCGAGATGCGTTTGACCGCGATGACGAGCCCGACGGCTGCGAGGCTCGTCGCCTTCGCCTGCGCGGCGTTCGCGAACACGTTGATCGTGGCGGTGAGGAGGATGAGCCCGATGAACGACCTGCGGCCGAACGACGGCATACCGATCCGTGTCCCCGAAACCGCGAGGAGCACGAGGTACAATGCCGTGCCGAAGAGGTAGTTGTAGAACAGGAAGGTCGTCACCTCGACCCTGACGAGGAGGAACCGGTCGAGTATGCCGCCGATGGCGAGCGCGACAACGGCGATGATGAGCGAGTGCCCGCCGGGCCCCTTCCCGATCTGCTTGAACGGAGCCAGTAGGTGTCTGGGATTCCTGAAGAGCTGCGAAAGGTGGTCGTGTTCCGCGCGATGGAACTCGAGAACGAACGTACCGACGAGCGTCAGTACGAGGCCAACGACCTTCATGAGCGAAAAACCCTCGCCGAGTATGAAGAACGCCAGTACGGCGACGATCGCCGGATCGAGGGCGAGAATCGGCAGCACGCTCGAGAGCTCCATGGCACGCATCGCGCGAGCCGTGAACAGCAATGCGCACGCACCCACGAACCCCGAAATGCCGAGTACGACGAACTGCGCACTGGTGATATGTAGATGCAGGACCTGCGAGAACAGGAGCAAGAGCACGAGCAGCTTCGCCATGTTGAGGAGCGCGACGTACTCGAGCGAATGCTCCTGCTTCAGTGACCTCTTTTGGAGCAGCCCGACGACCGAAATCCCGAGCGCTGCGAACAGTGCGTAGAAATACCAGGCCATTGGTCAGGTGATGAGGTTAGCTATGGGGATACTCAGCGCTTTCGAGAGCTTTCTGAGCGTTTTTAAGGTAGGATTTGTGTTCGCGCCAGATTCGAGCTTTATCAGCGTGGCATAGGTCATCTTTGCACGTATCGCAAGATGTTCTTGCGTCATGGTTTGGCGTATCCGGTATTTCTTGATCTGGTCAGATAGCATATTACTAGTAAAATAATATCATAAGAACAAAGTTTGTGCAAGGCACATGTTTTGTTGGTCAATAACAGCGGAATCGACCATATTCGGATATGAATCATTACTTGATTGGATCGCTGATCCTGTCCACCTTTGTAAAAAAATCAACAATAGAAAAATGGACAGAATTGAACGGCGCCCGATATTTTCGTGGTAGGTATCATAGCCGTTAGACAACGATATGATTTTCGGACCTTAACGCCAGCCTACGGTAAGCAGCGACTTGAATTCCTCAAAAAGAGCGCTTCGCGCTTCACAAGGCAGGCTGATCATTTTTCAGCACCAGTTTTGGTGGACCGTAGCGGAATCGAACCGCTGACCTCCTCCATGCCCCGCCGACGCTTACGCTTTGGCGGGCAGGCATGGAAGCGCTATGTTCAGGACTTGGTGGACCCTACCGGACTCGAACCGGTCACCTCTTCCATGCCATGGAAGCGCTCTACCAGATGAGCTAAGGGCCCATTATGCTCACTATCTCCCCTATTGGCATTTTTGGTAGGGGACTTGTTCGCTCTGCAAATGAGAGTTAAACAAAGGTTGGTGGACCGTAGCGGAATCGAACCGCTGACCTCTGTCCCGCACCAATGGTGGACCTGAGGGGAATCGAACCCCTTACCTCCGCAATGCGAATGCGGCGCTCTACCAAATGAGCTACAGGCCCTTCATTGGTGCGGGACGAATGCAGCGCTCTACCAGCTGAGCTAACGGCCCCTGACTTCGCTCCGATTCTATCGGAGCTTCGTCAGGCGAGACAAGTAAACGCATTACTATCTCGTCCGCCGAAGCCCGAATAGTATGAGGGCGAAGGTGGAAGCTAACGGCTCCCGTATCTACTGTGGTGCCCCCACCAGGAATCGAACCCAGATCCATCCCTTAGGACGGGATTGTCCCGCCTGCCTTCGCCTCTGCCCCCACCAGGAATCGAACCCAGATCCATCCCTTAGGACGGGATTGTTCTATCCGTTGAACTATGGGGGCTCAGGAAAAGGCGGGCAGGTCTATCCGTTGAACTATGGGGGCGTATACCAATTGTTCCACGTGGAACATTATTTGTGTAATGTTACCATTTTTACAAAAAAAATGCTTTATATTAGCAATTTTCTTGTGTCGTAAAATCAATATCCTCGAACCAATGTATGTAAAAGAGCTGTTGAAAAATCGTCAATCCAGTTTGTACGTTGATTTGTGAACCAAATCAATGAAAATGTAGCTCCTATAACAACAGTGATCAACAATATATTAAATAATTCTGATTTTACTGTCTTGTGGTATTGTTCTGACTCGATAATTTGTGATGATTCTATCTGGATGGTTGTATCCTGTGGATGAATATCATCGATTTTATTGTAACTATTTTGAGGAACCCCAAATAGACCTCTTCGTTTGTTCTTGCTCATAAGTACGTCGATTGTACAAGGGAATGGATTAATATTCAAGTTCGTTAAAATACTATTGACAAAAATATTATTTTAGTCTATAATAATTACAGTCATTTTAGTCAAATATCTAAAATGGCGGCCAAAAAAATACAATTAAATAACAAAAATAAAGGTCGCCATAGATATCGAGCAACAATGCTTTCGATGATCATCGGCACACAAAAGAATGTGCAAAAGAGAATACACAGCCTCGAAGGGATGATGAGGTCGTGTTCGTCATGTCCGAAGGTGGTGCAAATATTGCTGTTCGTCGTGGCATCATTCGGACGGTTTATTTTCGAGATGGCCAACTTCGTCGCGTCCATCCCGATCTTCCTGAGACTGTCGCCGCAGCAGAGCTTCGAAAAACTTGCCCGCAGAAAGGACGACGGCCAGTTCATCGATTCGTACTCGAACCACATGCGGCGGTATCGGATGGTGGTCGGTACGTCGCTCACTGCGGTTCTTGCCGTCGCCATTCAACTATCCGTCTTTGGACTCATCATATACCAGTCCGGAAAACCGACAAAGGTACTGGCATATCCGACTTCGACAACGATTACGGCACAAGCGGATATCTCGGTCTATTATGATGGCAACATGTGGGAAAATATTTGTAGAACGATCAATGATACATCGCTCTACTGGGGATATGATGTTGTAGCAGATAGACTTGACCAGGCGTTCATTCAATTCTCGTTGTCAAGTGTCCCGAACAACGCAACCATCACCAAGGTCGAGCTTATCTCATATGTTTCGAAAGCGAGCGTTGCGAATGATCTGAATATCGGCCGAACACCAGATTACGACTTAGACCCTGAAATCTGCACCGGTTTTTATGACTCCGTCGAAACGTTCTATGTAACGAATCAGAGCTGGTCAACTACCGGTTCGAAGACGATCGACTTGGGAAATACTGCAAAAACCGATGTACAATCACGGATATCCGGGACCGATCTTCTCACGATTGTCATTTTATCGGATAGCGGTACAGGCACATACGGAAAAATAAATTCTGCAGATAACGCGAGCAACAAACCGCAGCTGAAGGTAACGTACACGCTTCCGCCGCAAGCCCCAACTGATTCAGGTCATTCGGACATCACGACGGACAGCATCACCTGGACATGGACCGATAATGCCACCCACGACACGGGTAACCTGGTGAAAGACGGGGCAACGACGAAGTGTACGACCGGAGACGTGGAAGGAACCGGGGAGACCGTCAGTTGCACCGAGACCGACCTGGCGCCGAACACCCAATACACTCGGACACCAAACGTGGTCGATGCGGACGGGAACACCAACGGCCCGAATATGACCGCCTACACCGCCATCGAAATCCCGACCGGCGTCTCGTTGGGCAGCATCACGACCACCGGCATGACCGCGACCGCCTCCGGCTCGCTCTCGAACCTCACGAGCGGCTCGTCAGGGCTGTACTTCCAGGAGTCCGTGAGCGGGACGAACTCCGGCTGGACGCAGACGAACTCGTGGGCGAAGTCCGGCCTCTCGGCAAACACCCAGTACAGCTACACGGTCAAGGCGAGGAACGGGGATTCTGTCGATACGAGCACGGCCGCGGGCAGCGCCTACACCGCAGCGGTCGAGGCGGACGCCGTCAGCACGCGTTCCACGTCGACCTGGTACACGACCGGCGCCTTCCCGTTCACCAATGGCGTGGCTTGGGGTGCGGGCGGCGTCCAGTACTACCGGTACGTCTGGGACCGGAACGATTCGCACAGCTTCACAGGGACCGAGGACACCTGGAGCGATGCCGACGCGAAGTGCCCGGGCGGCGCTTGCACGGCCGCGGGCGCGACGTTGTCGAAGGCGACAACGGCCGACGGCAACGACTGGTACCTCCACGTGCGGTCATACAACGGCGACGGCG
>CAYGGS010000018.1:0-13943 GCA_964349545.1 uncultured Gammaproteobacteria bacterium | reverse complement strand
GTCTCATCATCGTCCTCCTCGCCTGGGCTATCGTCATCTTCGTCGCAGGGACGACAAAGAACGTGACCACCTAGGTACTTCCCGTCATTCACACGACCACCCCGCTGTTCCCCGACGTGATCGGAGACCGGGGTGGTTTGTTGTCCCGCGCGTTGTCCGATACAATACGGACATGACTGACACACCGGTGCATCCCCTCGTCCGCGCGTTCAACGAGCGCATGACCCGCTTTGCCGCATTCTTGATAGCCAAAGAACGCATCGTCCTGTCGTGCGCGGCGCTGGCGTTCATCATGATAATATCGGTAATCGGGGCATGGAAACTGTGGGCGTTCGGCTACAATGCGCTTGATCTGGCTATCTATCGGCAGGTCGCAGCGGAATCCATACGCGGCCACCTGTTCTCGTTTTCGATACATCCACACTCCTACCTCGGCGACCACCTCGAGCTCCTCTATGTCATCGTCTGGCCGTTCTACGCGCTGCTGAAAAGCCCGCTCACGCTGGTCGTGGTCCAAGCGATTGCGCTCGCCGCGTCGGTCTTCCCCGTAGCCGCGATCGTACGGCGCTTCCTCCCGCGACCATGGCACCTGATCTTCGCACTCGGTTTCCTCGCGAACCCGGTCATCCAGAACATGTCGCTCTACGAGTTCCACCTGTTGCCATTCTCCATCCCCATACTCTCCTTCGCGATCCTAACATACCTCACCAAACGGTACTCATGGTACCTGTTCTGTCTTGTGCTCGCGTGTCTCGTTCGCGAGGACGTTTCGTTCGTCGTGTTCGGGTTCGGCCTGCTTGCGCTGATCGATCGACGATCGTGGAAATGGAGCATCGTACCGATGCTACTCGGAGCAGGATGGCTCATCGCTGCGCTCAAGATCACCGCTCTCTTCAACGGATACGGCCACTACAAATTCCTTGCCTACTACGGCTGGCTCGGCCAGTCGGTCCCGGAGATCGCGAAAAACCTGTTCCTCCACGTCGACAGGGTGCTTCTCCACCTGGTACAGCCGCAAGCGCTCGCATTCATGGCGGCGCTGCTCTTGCCGTTCGCGTTCCTCCCGGTGTTCAGGCTCCGCTGGATCGTACCCGTCGTTCCAAACCTGCTGCAATACCTGCTGCTGCAGACACCGAGCGAACTGGTCATCGAGATCCACTATCCGTCGGTCTTCCTGCCGTTCCTTACCGTCGCATCGGCGGCCGCGTTCGCGACGATCCTCGACCCTTCGCAACGGAGCAGGGCGCTGAACCGGCTGTCGAAGGAGCGGGGCATCGCAGCGGTCGTCGTCATCATCGTCGTCGTCTACTCGATGCTCGTCATCGGGCCGTTGGCCCAATCCCTTCCGATACTCGCGCGCACCGCGAAGATCGCCGATCGGGTCTCGCTCGAGCGCGATTTCGTAAGGTCGGTACCCGACGGCCCCGTGGCCGCGGGATTCGAGACGATCACCGACCTCTCGGACCGACCGGAACTGTACTCGCTCCACTATCAGTTCCTCGGCAAGAAGCAATACTCGGACGAAGACTACTCGATACCCGATGACACGCGGACGGCCCTCGTCGACATGCGTGATTTCCTGATGTATCAACTCCTCTACAAGTACAACAACAAAGATACGAGGAACGGATATAAAAGAGTGAGGAACTTTTTGGCCGATGGCGGGTTCGTCCTCACCGCGTACTGCGACCGTTTTGCCCTCTATGAAAAGAACGGCGTCGCCTCCACTGATTTGGCGCCGTATACGATCGGCGAACCTTCCATAAAGAACGGGTCGCGATCGACCCATGACGACCTAGAATTCATAGCATGGACAACTCCGACAAATACTCTAAAGTTAGCCAAATTTTCGCTTAACGACCGTATGTACACGATTGTACCGATAAGTCTTGCGTTCAAGAAGACCAACGGTAGCAATACGGGCGATCTGTTCGACAACCTGCAGGTGCAGTTCGTCGAGGATGGAAAGGTCCGATACCAGTCGCCGATGCCGCTCGGCGGTGGTATGTACCCGCCGCACGACTGGGCCGTCGGCGAGACGGTCACCAGCAACTACCGGCTGCTGGTGCCGTCGTTCCTCGAACGCTCCGTGATCGGCCTGCGGATCGTCGTGTACCGTTCCGGCGGCGAGGTCTCGCTGAACGGTGCGCGGTCGATGGTCATAAAATATCGCGATCCCGAACAGCTCGGGGACGTGATCGACCTCGGGCCGATATCGCGCTAGAACGAGACACGGTAGACCGTCACGGTCCTGCTGTGGTACACCGGTACGAGGTACGGGGCTTGTTCCGTAGTGAACGGCCCGAGCCGCTGCTCGCGCAGACTGACGAGCACATGGGTCACGCGGTTGTCCGTAAGGTACCGCCGTCGCCATGCATCATCGGTATCCGGGGTGAAGTACCTCCTCACGTCCTTCAGTTTGTTCATGATGTCGATCGTTTCGACGTTATGGCCGACGACGACGCGCCGGCCGCTCCGTCCCGGAACGAAATTCCCCATGATCGTCCCGCAGAGCACCACCGTCGAATCGTCGCCGTGCTTTTCGAGCCAGGTGAACGCACCACGCTCGTCCTCGGAAAGGAAGAACAGCGACGGCAGCGCACGCCCCTCGTTTAGATAGAACGAAAGGTCCTGCGCGAGCACCCACACATTGGAAAGCCCGAACGCGAGGAACGCCACGACGCTGATGATGGCGACCCGGAACCTGTCCGGCAGCCGCACGTTGCGCAGATACGCGAACACGTATGGCGCCGCAGCGGCCGCGCACATAGCGAGCGCGATGTTCAAACCGTGCGTCACGCGTCGGTTGAAGAACATCGGGGCGTAGATCGACAACCCGTGCGCGATCGCCCATGCAACGAGCAGCTGGAACCGCAACTGCCTCGTCTTCAGGAGATGCACGGATCCCATGACCGCGACGATGAGCAGGAACCCGTAGCTTGCGAGCGTATAGCCGATCGCCGGCGTCAGAAGTATGTTCTCTGCGGCGCGGCCCTTCGCCAAGGGATCGTACAGGATGAGCAGCGCCTGGTAGAGTATCGCGGGCGATGCGATCGCCCACGCGACCGCGTACCTACCGCACTGTCGCCAAAAACGTTGGCGCTGTCCCACGAACACGACCGCCAGCATCGCGACCGTCACGGGGGCGAGCGACAGCACATGGAACGGATGGAACGAGAACAGCGCGAGCATGCAGGCGCCGGCGAGCGCCGCGTCGCGCATCGAAGACCGTTCCGCCGACCGCATCATGAACCACACGGTGCCGACGATCAGGGCGGTCACCGCAAGGAAATGCGGGGAATGCCGCAGCGACAGGAACGTGAACGCCTCGCTCACCCACAGGTCCATCGGCATGGCCTCCGTTCCGCGTTGCACCATCCTCAGCACCGGCTCGACCCAGGCGCCGATGCCGCTCGCGAACACGGCGAGCATTAACGCGGTCCGGCGCCGGACGACATCGTCGTAGAAGAAGGCTGCAAAACGGTACAGCACGATGCAGAGCACCACGCCGAACGCGACTCGGCCGAGGTAGTACGCGGCCATGGGCGCCAGCTTCAGCACCGACCCGAGCAACCCGAGCGCTGCCCAGAACGGATTGATGATGTTCGCGACCTGCGGCTCCGCCGTGAACAGGTCCTTGAACACCAGGTGTCCGTGCTTGACCTGCTCGAGGTACGATAAGTACACGTTCAGATCGCCCGGCGCGACCGAGCTCACGCCGGAATAGCCCGTTCCCTGCGGTGCAGCGATGAACCCGACCATGGTCGGCAGGTTCGCCAGCAACAGCGCGACCAGCGTCACTTTCAGCACCCATCGCATCTCATGTGTCGTCACGGTCATGGCGTGCTCCGTTCATACAGCGTCACTGTCCCCTTCGGAGCATACCGTATGTCCGGCGTCGAGGAAACAGACCACGCGCCATCCTTGAACCATTCCTCGACATAGGTCCCGTTGAAGAACGAGTCGTTATTGATGAACACAAGCCAGATCCTCGTGCGTCCAGCGGTCGCCGCGGTAAGCCAGGGGCCGATGTTCTCCCCGGTGACGACCTGCGCGGGATTGTACTGCGCGAGCGTCGTTGCGTAACTTTGTTCCTCCGGCGTAGCGATCGGCAATACGCCGCGGATGTCCAGCGTGCCGTCAGAATACCGGCGCAACGTCAGCTCGTCCGGCCAGAGGTGCACAAGCACGAGGTCCCCGGGTCGATCGTCCTGTTCGATGGCGTGGGCGATGCCGTGCCAGGGTAATGGCTGGCCTCGTATGACCGCCGGCAGCCCGGTCATCGACGAAACGAACAACACGAGCGCAACGACCGCGGCGACCACCCACGACCTTCGCCACAGCAGCGTGACACCATACGTACTAATGGCGATGAACGAGATGCACGCCGGTAAGAAATACTTCGGGAACGGGCGCAGTACCGCGGTCAGCAGCACCGAACATACGAGCGTCAACACGAACAGCAGTAACAGCTGCCGATCATCACGGCGCATCGGCGACGTCCGAGAACGCAGTACGCGCAGTACGACAGCGACGAGAGCGACAGCCACGACCGCGATCATGAGCCCGCGAGCGACGAAAAACAACGGCATGGTCCCGGTCGACATGCTATAGGTCCCGTGATGGAAAGCCGAATAGTCGCGGAGCACCTCGTAGCTCCCGCGTACAAGGCCGACCGAATCGACGTTGAGGACCGTATACCCGATCGGGTGTGACTGCCAATACGCGAGCACCGGGACAAACCATCCCGCAGCGACCGCAAGCGGAGCAACGGCAACGACCGCGCAACGTCGAAAAATCTGCCGTAACGGCCTGCGACTCAGTATTAAGAACAATGCTTGTGCGACCACGACGGGGGCTACAGTAAGATGCGTCAGCAACGCCAGCATAACAACACCGACATAGGCGACCGCATTCCAGGCGGTCGGCCACCGGTACCACCTCCAGAACGTCCCGATACACAGTACGATCAGCAGCATCAGCAGCGCATACATCCTCACCTCACGCGACATGACGACCCAAACGACCAATGAGCTAGCAAAAGCGAACGCGACGATCCCCGCCCGTTTTCCCCACCACGAACGCACGAACCACGCGAACGTAATGACGCCAAGAGCTCCCATGAGCGATGAAAGGACCCTGAGCGCAACATCTCCGTTACCGACGAGACCCGACCACGCCTTCAACAGCGCGTAGTAGAGCGGCGGGTTCCTGCCCTCCGCCTGCACCACCGAGAGCAGCGTTTGCCACGGGAGCGTTGCGACGTATGCGGCGAACGCCTCGTCGAACGAAAACCCGTAGTTCAGGTGAATGAACCGATACATAACCGCGAAAACACCCGTACCTACGAAGAGTACGGCGACGGCCATTACCGCGATACTTGACACGAGCGGTTGTTGCCTACCGGAAATGGTCATATATGGTTACCATGCGAAGGATCATGGTAGGGTCCGCGAATAGTGCACCAAGAGCGGCGGCACATTGCGGAACACGGAACGGTACACGACGGAAACGAAACCGTTGCGCTTGAACCACGCATCGATCAGATGGCCGTTCCAGAACCCGGGCGACATCGGGATGTCATAGAACAACCAAACGCCCTGCGCATCGCCAACGTACTCCTCAAGTCGACCAATGGTGTCCGCGGTGACGACGCTTTTGAAGTTGTTCCGTATGTTGTCCTGCAGGGTCACGGTTCCGGGATCCTTCGCCGGGAAGAAGCCGGTGACCGCGAGCGACCCGCGGTAGTACGGGCGTACGGCAATATCATCGTTGAACGGGACGACAATGAGGCGATCGCCGGCCTGCTCGCCCTGCTCCACGATCTCTGCAGCGGCACGATAGGTCGAGTTCGGCGTCCTGACGAGCTGGAACGAGACGATGACGGAGCCGGCGATGACGACCATCATCATGGTCACGCGGAACGCGCGGCGAAGACGCGGGATGCCGATACCGATCCCGACGAGCATGAGCACCGCGGGAACGGCTGCGGCGGCATACTTGTCCAGGGTCAGACGCAACACGGAACTGAACACGATGCAACAGGCAACGAACAGCACAAGGTACCAGGCGCATTTCCGTCGTTGCATATCGGCGCTTCGCAGTGCACGCACGATGCACGCAAGCACCGCGGCGCTCACCGCGACCCGTAGTATGAACAGCCATAACGCCTCCTGGAACACCCGTGGCACATAGGTATGGAACGGCAAGAGGACCAACGACCACCACGGCGCTGACCGCTGCTGTACGCTCAGGTTGCTGCCGAGGTCCGAAAGGATGGGCCACAGCGAGATCATGAACCATGGTGCCATGCCTGCGATCGTCGCGCCGACACCGATTATCCCCGCTCGCCACCTCGTTCGCTGCGTCAAGAACACCCATGCCCATGTGAATGCGATGACGATCGCGTACGTATAGTGCATATGGAACCCGAGAACGCTCGTCGCGACCAGGCCGATCAGATACCGACGGTCGGGGCGTTGCGAATACTGCCATGCGCAGAACAGCGCGATGGTCGAGCACAGCATCACGAGCGAATACATCCGATACTCGACCGATTGGAGCACGACGAACCCCGCCACCGATGCAAGCAACACGGTGCGTCGCGCGGCCTGCGTGTCCGTCATAGCCCTCGTGCACCACCAGAGCACCGCAAAGAAACACATCGTGATGAACAGTGTCAGCAGCCGGGCGTGCGTCTCCGATGCGCCTGCGATCGATTGCCACGCCCTTGCAACGATGAACCACAACGGCGGGTTGTTCTCGAACTTGAGCAGCGAGAACATTTCGCGCCACGACAGCGCGCCGATCACCTGGACGAAACGCTCGGAATACCAGAGCTCCTTGCCTGCGCCGAACAGCCACAACAGCGCGGTGATCCCGCTTGCCAACGCCGGCGGCCACCACATTCCGAGCATCCGGGTTGTGCGGCTCATTTTCGTTCGCGCCAGAGGTCCCAGATCATCCTGAAATACTGGCCTGCGATCCTGCCGGTCAGCTTGCTCTCCCCTTTCTGGCGGCCCTTGAACCGGAACCCGACCTCGGCGACATGCTGCGGACGAAGACGGACGAGCAGCTCGAGCAGTATCTTGTAGCCTCGCGGTTTCAGTCGCGGCGCCACCGAAAGGAACGCATCGCGGCGGAGCGCGAAGAATCCGCTCATCGGGTCCTGTACGCGTACGTTCAACACGACGCGGGCGACCTGTTTCGCGCACCAGCTGAACAGGCGGCGGACCGCCGCATCCTCGGTCGACCCCTCGGAGGCGAAGCGTGAGCCGATCGCCATGTCGCTGCCCGACTCGATGCTGGCGACCAGCTGCGGAACGATCTTCTCGTCATGCGACAGGTCGGCGTCCATCACGACGATGACCTCGCCCTTCGCGACCTTCACCGCACCATCGATGACCGCGGAGGCGAGGCCGAGCTTCGCGCCGCGCTGCAGCACGCGCACCGGATACCGTTCGCCGAGCTTCCTTGCGACCGCGTCGGTCCCGTCCGGCGAACCGTCATCGACGACGACGATCTCGTACGCTGGATCGAGCTTCGTGATCAACGGAACGATCTCCGGAAGGTTCTCCGATTCGTTGTAGGTCGGCAAAATGACCGAAACGGAATGGTTCATTGGGCATCGTGGGAGCGCTGCGCCTCACTGATTACGAATGAGAGGATGATCAGTAGAATGATAACATGCGCGTGCGATGTCAGAAAATAGCGCGAGAGGAACCAGAACACGCCGATCGTGACGGCCGCGGCGAAGAACGGTGCGTGATAGCTCGTCGTGCGCCGTGCACGACGCATGAAATACACGTACAACGGGATGGTCCCGATCGCCTGGAATATCCAGAACGGGAAGTACTGGGTCGAGGTAACGGCGCCTGTACGAATGAGCAGGCCGGACAATCCTTCGCCATGTATCGGATACGCGGTCGAACTCAAGAAGAAACGAACGGTATCATCGAAAAATCGGGCGGGTGACCAAAGAAAGAACGGAAGCATGACCGCTGCGACGGTAGCCGACAGCACCGCGAAAACGACCGTCCACGAACGGACACGTGACCGACATGCGCGTAGAAGCGCGGGGAGGACGAACGGGAGCGTCAGTAGCATCGTCTGTTTCGTCGAAAGCGCGAGTCCGTACACGATAGCGGTTCCGATGAACTTCCGACGTACCAACAGGAAGCCGGTCAAGGCCAACAGCGCCACCGGCAGCAGGTCGTTGAACCCATAGGTCACGTTCATGAAGAACGGGTTCAGCGCGAACGCCAGGGTCAACGGTTCACGCACGGGCGACCGTTTCAACGACCACCACGAACCGAAGACGAGCAGCGCATAGGCCATGAGATAGACGATGCGCTGGTCATAGGCACCGGTGATCCCATGAACGATAAGGTAGGTCGGGTAGCTGACAACGAAAAATCCAGGAAGATAGACGTAGTGGTCCCAGCCCGGATACACGCCGTTGACGTAGCTTAAATGGAGCGCGTGACCGGTCCAGAGGTCGACGATCGTCCCGCGGTAGTCGGCCCCGTACGGGTCTTCGCCGTTGCTGATCTTTTCCATGGCGGCCTGCGTGAGCAGCAGTTCGTCATGGAGGTTCTGTTTCGGGACCGCGATGATCGATGCGGCAACGAACACGATCGCCCATCCGATCGCGGTCTTCGTGATCCATACGCCGAACGGCTTCCGTCGGACATCCCCGATGACGGAACACAGAACGATCACGATGATCGGAAGACCGGCGATGAGCGCGGCCGGCAGCGGTATCCGTCCGATCCAGGTCGTCAACAGCGCGAACAACGGACCGAAGAACACGAGTATCCACGAACGGAGGGAGACGCCCGAAAGCAACCGGAACATCTCGATGTATGCTTCGCGGACATACCGGATTATGCTAGGCATCTGGGTCGTCATCTTGACGGGTACGGTATATTCCGGCCGCATAGGCAAGTACCAGCATCATCGAAAGCATGCCGAGATGGCTGTCATTGAAGTAGCGCGAGAAGAACAGGAGCGCCGCGGTCAAACCGGCGAAACAGAGCAGCATCCTTGCGACCGTGTTGGAACGGTGCTGCCATCGGAGCAGCACGACGAGCAACGGGATGCCGATGGCCGCCTGCCAGATCCAGAACGGATACGCCTCCCACATGGAACGGATAACTCCGGATGACACGAGGAGCTGCCCGAATCCGAACCCTGATATCGGGTAGCTTAGCGTCGCCCCGCCGATCGCGTACCGGATCGTACTGTCGACGAAGTGGGACGGCGACCAGATGAAGAACGGCAGCATCGCAAGCGCGGCAGTTCCCAGAGCGACACCGGCGATCTTTGCGGTTCGCATCCACCGTCTTGTGAACGGTACCGCGCCATAGACGAACAGCATGAAGAACGGGAACAGGAACCACGCCGGCTGCTTGCTCGCCATCGCCAACCCGAACACGACGGCGGCCGGCCACAGACGACGGCGTTGCAACAGCAATGCGGCAAACGCGATCAAACCGAGGAAGAACACGTCGTTGAACCCCGCAATGAAGAACTGGACGAAGTACGGGTTGAACAGCGAGATCAACAGTACGAGGATCCTGTGTTCCCTTTCGCGGGCCAACAGCACCATCGACAGCACCAAGACCACGAACAGTACGAGGTACATCATCCGGATATCGAACCAACCGAGCGCCGCCCCGGCAACCCATGAGAACGGCACGCCGAGCAGCAGCGGGAACGGCAGGTACACATAATGGTCCCAGGCCGGGTTCGGACGGGTCGCTTCGGAGAACGAATCCGGAAATGCGCCGAACGCACCAGCCGAATAATCGGCTGCGTAAGGATTCTGCCCCGACCGGAGCGCTGCAATAGCGTCTTCGGTCTGTACCGCGCCATCGTGGATATAAAGGTACGGCCGGCTGTCATGCCGGGCAAAGAACTGAAGGCCAAGGTACGATCCTATCAAAAAAACCCCGAGGAACCCGATGATGAGATGGCGCATGTACGCGGAATACTTCCAGCGCCTCACGACGCTCGCAACCGCGTACATGATCAACAGCACGATGGGAACGATGTTGAACACGAGGTACCGCTCGTTGAGCGAGAACAGGTATACCGACGCCCGCGCATAGAACATCGGCAAGAACTTCAGGACGAGCATCCACAGGACGATCGCGTCTATTCCTATCATAGGGGGGTCGGATACGACGAAGGCCGAGGCCTACTGTACCGTATATACGTTGGCGTCATGACCGCTGAAGGCGAGCGTAAAGCGCGTGTCCGACCTGATCAGGTTCTCCATCGCGTTATGGTCGTGCGCGACGATCACGAAATCGGCGTTGAACGTACCGCGGACGATCGCGTGGATATCACCGGTCGCCTTGCCGAGCGTCACGTTCACCCATTGGTAGTACCGGTCCTTGTCCTGGAGGTACAAAAAGGTCGGGTCGAGGCCGGCGATGTACCGGCTCGTTGGATTGTAGTAGAAGAGCACCGGAAACTCATCCCAATCGCTATGGAACACGATGGATCCCGGCAAGCCATTGGCTGCGATCCATTCGCTTTCCTCCTGGAACATGCCGATAGGGAACCCATTTGCAAGGTCCTTCTTCTCGCTGATGTAATCGCGTACGACGATCGTCGGCAGTAGGATGAGGCAATAGGTCGCGACCGCGACGATGCCGATACGCGCCCAGAAGTTCCCGAGGAAATCACGCGTGAACGAACGCCAGGCCTCCTTCCAGCGGAACACGCCGATCGAATCCTTGAGCGACATCGCGATGAACAGCATGCTGAACGGTACGTAGTACTCGACGTAACGCCGCGACTTGAGCGTCAGCAGTAGGAAAAAGAGCCAGAGGAAGAACAGCGTGATCGAACGGGACGACTGGCGTTTGATGAACAGGAAGAACAGCACGAGCGCGATCACCAGGGGAATGGAGACGAGCACGGTATTGGCGATGAGCTCGATGAAGTGGTACGGGTACCACTCGCCGCCGACGCCGATGGTATGTTGATAGTTGATGATGCCGATCCGCACGAGCTGGTCGAAGTAGAATCGGATGTTCGACGGGAAGAACGGGTTGGCGACCAGACCGACGACCGTACCGACCACGACGGCCACCGCGATGCGCAGGTTCAACCGTCTGATCCGCTGATGCCTGAACGGACGCCCGAGCAGCGCCCGTATGCGATGGAGGAAGACGTTCGAGTCCTGCCGCTTCATGACGCGCCGATGCACCGCGCTCACGACGGCGAACAGCAGAACGCTGAACACCAGCAGCGGGAAGCCGCCGTAGAACCAGACGTAGGCGAACGACAGCGAGCCGAGCAGCCAGTACCGGTACGAGAACGCCGCAGCGAGTCCGAGGATCAAGAGCGTCAATGAAAGGCTCGATGCCTTTGCGAGGTCCATCCGGAACGTGAAGGGGTTCACCATCAGGAGCAGCATGGTCGCCGCGAACGCCCACTGCACGCTCCATCGCCGGAGGAACCAGTAGAACGTGAGCGCCATGACCGCACCGAGCATGATCGTCAGGAGTTTCAGGCCGGTGAGCGGATCCGCGATCGCGGCGAACGGTGCGATGAGGAAATGGTACAGGAAGTGCTGGTCGGCATACGCATGCGCGAGCGTCGTGTACGGGAGCGCGGTGAACGCGGTACTGAAGTTGCCGTCCCGGAGCTGCACGCCGATGGCAGCGTGGTAGTAGGAATCCGGATCGGCGAATACGTTCACATACTGGAAGTTCGCGAACAGCAGGAAGGCGATCACGAACACCGCGAGGTACCCGAACCACCCCTGATGGAGGCGATACTGCCGCGTTAGCCGAGCCTGAAAAGACGTCGATTCGCTCATGGGGTAAGTATACCGCCCAAACCACTCTACGCCAAGAAACCCCGTTAGAAAGTACCCATGTTAAAAACGTACCTATTGACCAAAGATCCTCGTTGTCGCGCTCACCTTTCTAACGGGGAAACGTCTCCGTTCCCATCCAAGCATGGATGACGGGAACGGAAACGTTTATGGATACGTTACCGTGCGAGTTTTTTCTTGAATTCGTTGACGGTATCGATCTCGAGTGGATTGACGCCGTTCAGCACCGAGAGGTAGAAGCTGACATACCCGGCAAACACCAGTACGTCCATCGCCTGCATGAGAAGGCTCTTTCCGCTGACGGTAAAGGAAACGGCCCGTAGGCCACGACGGCGCACGATCTCACGGGTCATCCTCCCACGTTTCACGATTGCAGGATCATACAGGTTCGATCCGGCAAAAACGAACGTCGCCCGCCTGACCTCACGCGGCAGCTTCAATCCTTCAAGTAGATGGTGATTAAGCTCGGGTATCGGGAAATAGGTCGCGAAAACCTTTGCGGTCTCGTTAAGTTGGTTCGTGAAGGCATGCATGCTGCCGACGGTATGCGACGCGCCGACAAGAACCGGGAATCGTCCGTATAAGGACGCGGCAAGACGTTTCGCGTCATTCCGCTTCACCGGCACATCAGGGTCGAGTGCCTTTGTGCAGCGCGACAGATGCGCAACGACATCCGCGATCTCATTGCGGTTGACCGGAACCTGCCCGGCAGCCGCGAGAAGACCGATCTGTCCCATCACGTTATATCCGAGACCCATCCGCGGCTGGCCCGCCGGGTTCGCCTCGCCGTCGATCTGGTACCACGGATAATTGTTACGTCTGAAGAACGTACCGAGTTTCGCGCCGCGGGTCAGTCCGGTGATGAGCGCGCCCCGTTTCCTCGCTTCGGCCGCAGCCGAAAGAACCTCTTCGGTGGTTCCGGAGTAGCTCGAGAGGATGACCAATGTACTTTTATCGACGTAGGCCGGAAGATGGTAGCCGTTCACGATCGTGAACGGGACCTTCAACGTCCCGAAACATGAGCTTCGTATCACATCGCTCCCGAGCGTCGAACCGCCCATGCCGCACACCACCACATTTCGGGCCGCACGGTACCGTGACGGGAATTTAACGGCCCGACCGCCGCGGAAACCGCGCGCGCACTGCTCGGAAAAGAGCCGCAGCGACGAGAGCACGAGCTGTCGCGGCTGCGAACGGTAGGAGGCGATCCGGTCAAGTTGCTGGTTCGGTGTCATGTCGGGTGTGTACAACGATGGTACTCTAGCAGACCGCATCAATTATGCAAGAACGGATGAACGGATCGCGATGATCATCGTTGACGTACGACATAAAAAATGATAAAATCATAACTACGAGTTTCGATTTTTATGTAACGGTCCGACACAACGCGCGGACCACGGGGTTCGAATGTCTGGACACTCGAAGTGGGCCCAAATCAAACGACAAAAAGGCATCGCCGACGTGAAAAAAGGTGCGGCGTTCACGCGGCTTGCGAACGCGATCACGATCGCGGCACGTGAGGGCGGCAAGGACGTCTCGATGAACTTCCGCCTCCGGCTCGCGGTCGAGAAGGCCCGCGAGGCGAACATGCCGAAGGACAACGTCGAACGCGCGATCAAGCGCGGCGTCGGTGAGCTCGCCGACAGAACGATCGAGGGTGTGACGTACGAAGGGTACGGTCCCGGCGGGGTCGCCATCGTCATCGAGACGCTGACCGATAGCCGTAACCGCACCACCGGCGAGCTCCGGCAGTCGCTGAGCAGATACGGCGGATCGCTCGCCAGCACGAATAGCGTGCTCTGGATGTTCGAACGGCGGGGCTTCCTCGAAATTCAGAGCGGCGCGGACAAGGACGCGATCGAGCTCGCGGCGATCGACGCCGGCGCGCTCGACGTCTCCGACGACACCGGCACGATCGCCGTTTACACCGAACCCGGAACGCTCCAGAAGGTCCGCGACGCGATCGCGGCGATCGACGCCTCCATCATCAGCGCGGAACTGACGCTGGTACCGACCACGACGGTCACGCCATCGTCCGAGGACCGAACCAAGATCCAAGAACTACTACTAACGCTAGAGGACCTTCAAG
>CAYGGS010000017.1:0-13949 GCA_964349545.1 uncultured Gammaproteobacteria bacterium | reverse complement strand
GCGTGATCTGCTTCCGCTCCTTGAGCGAGATGACGGAGAGCTCCTTCTCGCGGAGGACGTCCTGCGCGAACGTCTCGGACGGGGCGTCGACCACCCCAACCGACTCCTTCCCGTCGATGTTCCGCGCCTTGTATTCGAATATCGCCATATTTCCTTATGCTATCCTCATGGCCGCGCGAGCAGCTTCACGTTGTTGCGGTCGGTCGCGTGCATCAGCGCGTCGTCGAGCAGGATGTCTCCCGATCTGACGAGCTGCGCGAGCGAGCGGTCGAGCGAGATGGTCCCCTCCTCGCGCGAGGTCATCAATAAATTTGCAAGCTGGTGGAGCGCGCCGTCGCGTATGACCGCACGGATCGCGTCGGTCGGCACCATGACCTCGGCGACCAGGACGCGCCCGCCGCCGATCTTCGGCAGCAGCCGCTGGCTGACGATGCCGGAGAGCGTGCTGGCGAGCTGGGTCCGCACCTTGACCTCGTACTCGGACGGCGCGTTCGTCGCGATCGTCTCGATCGTCTTCAGGACGGAATCGGTGCTCATCGTCGAGATGACGAGGCGCGACGATTCCGCGGCGGTCAGCACGGCCCCGATGACCTCCGGGTCCTCCATCTCCGACACGACGATGACGTCGACGTCCTCGCGGCTGGCGGTCTCGAGCGCCTGCACGGTCGACTTCGTGTCGCGTCCGACCTCGCGCTGCTCGATGAAGCTCAGGTCGTTCACGTAGAGGTGTTCGATCGGCTTCTCGATCGTGACCACGTACGCCGTCCGCGTACGGTTGATCTCGTTCACGAGCGCGGCGACGGTCGCCGTCCTCCCCGACCCGAACGGCCCGGTGACGAGGACGAGCCCTTTCGTGAGCTGCACGAACTGCTGGACCGATGCCGGCAGGCCGAGGTCCTTCAGCGACCTGCTCTCGTTCGGGATGAGCCGCAGGGACGCCGCGAGGAAGCCGCGCTGGTGGAACAGCGAGACCTTGAACCGGATCCGGTCCTCGAGCGCGTACGCGATGATGATCTCGCGTTCCTTCTCGAGCTCGGTCCGCTGCTCCGGCGTGAGGATCGTCTCGGCGACGGTGTCCATGAAGTCCGGCGTCACGACCTGCTCCTGCTCGAGCGCAACCAGCTTCCCGTCGACCCGGAGGATCGGCGGGTTGCCCACGGTCAGATGGAGATCGCTCGCGCGGTACTCGGCCGTGGTCATAAGGATGCGCTGGAGGATGATGGACGTGCCTGACGGCATGGTTGAGGCGGTTAGGTTTTCAGGAATCGCTTGACCTTCTCGATGACCTCGCTCGGCATGAAGTGCGCCTTGATGAGGTAGTCCGAGGCGCCGAGCTTCATGCCCTTTTCGACGTCGCTCTTCTGGCCGAGGTTCGTCAGCAGGATGACCGGGATGGCCCTCGTGTCGGGGTCGTTGCGGACCGTCTCGAGCACGGTGAACCCGTCCATGACCGGTAGGATGAGGTCGAGCAGCATGATGTCGGGCCTCCACTCCTTCGCCTTCTTCACGCCCTCCTTGCCGTCGGAGGCGAGCTCGACGGTGAACCCCTCGAGGCCGAACTTGGTCAGGTACATGCCGGCGAGGAACGCGTCGTCCTCGACCACGAGCACCCTCGGCTTACCGGCTTGGTCATGCGTTGTTTTTGCCATAGGTATACAGGTTAATAGGTGGTCAGGTTACTAGGTTCTTAGGTGATCGATCGATCTTGTGGCCTAACAACCTACTAACCTGTCATCCTATGAGCGCGTGGCGTCCCAGACCTCCTCGACCGACGTATGCCCGCGGAGCGCCTTGAAGATGCCGTCCTGGCGCATCGTGAACATCCCCTGCTTGTTGAACTCGACTTTAAGCGCGTCGATCATGTTCCCGCCCGATACGATGATCTTCTGCACCTCGGGCGTCGCGGAGAGCACCTCGGCGATCGCCACCCGTCCCTTGTACCCGGTGTTCTCGCAGCGGACGCAGCCCTGGCCGCGGAAGAACTTCAGCGGCTTCGTGAACGTGATGTCGGTCGGTATGATCTCCTTCTGCACCAGCCCGATCTCGTCCCAGACCTCCTTCTCGAGCAGCTCGGGGATCGCGATCTCCTTCGTGCAGTACGGGCAGACGCGGCGGACGAGACGCTGTGCCATCACGACGTTCAGCGACGAAGCGATGAGGAACGGCTCGATCTTCATGTCGATCATCCGGGGGATCGCCCCGAACGCGTCGTTCGTGTGCAGCGTCGAGAACACGAGGTGGCCGGTGAGGGCGGCGTGGACCGCGAGCTCCGCCGTCTCGTTGTCGCGGATCTCGCCGACCATGACGATGTCCGGGTCCTGCCGGAGGATCGACCGGAGCCCGGCCGCGAACGTGAGGCCGACCTCCGCGTTGACCTGCGACTGGTTGATGCCCTTCATGAAGTACTCGACCGGGTCCTCGAGCGTCACGATGTTGACCGACTCCGCGTTCAGGAGGTTCAGCAGCGCGTAGAGCGTCGTCGACTTGCCGGAGCCGGTCGGGCCGGTGATCAGGAACATACCGTGCGATTTCGAGATGTTGTACTTCATCGACTCGAGCCCCTTGCCCTCGAACCCGAGGCTGTCGACGTTGATCAGGTTCGACGACGTGTCGAGGATGCGCATCACGACCTTCTCGTTGTTCACGAGCGGGAGGGTCGAGATGCGGTAGTCGATGTCGCGCCCCTCGATCACCATCCGGAACCGTCCGTCCTGCGGGATGCGCGTCTCGTCGATCTTCAAATTCGAGAGCACCTTGACGCGCGCGATGATCGCCTGGTGCACGTTCTTCGGGAGCACGAGCGAGGTATGGAGGATGCCGTCGATCCTGAACCGGACGCGCGTCTCGTCCCCGACCGGCTCGATGTGGACGTCCGACGCCTTGCCCTCGACGGCGTGGCGGAGGATGACGGAGACCATCTTCGACACCGGCGCGGTCTTCACGACCTCCTCGAAGCCCTCCTCCTCGATCTTCAGCATTGACTTCTGGAGCTCGCTGTCCTCCTCCGCGCCTTTGAGCGCGTCCTCGACCTCGGCCGAAAGGCTCTCGTACTGCCGGATGACGTACTTGAGGCTCGAAAGGGAGGTCAGGAAGTACTTGATGCGGAACTGGTTCTTCCGCGCGATGAACTCGATCGCCTCGAGCGCCTTGAAGTTCGACGGGTCGACCATCGCGATCGACAGCTCGTCGCGCGACCGGTTGAAGGCGACCATGCGGTAGTTATCGGCGAGCTCCTTCGGGATGACGTTCAGCACCTCGCCGCGCACCACCCGCCCGAACAGGTCGATGTACGGGATGTTGAACAGCTTGCTCTTCTCGCGCACGAGGTCCTCCTCGCGCACGAGGTTCTTCGTCTCGATCAGCTCGTTGACCGCCTGGCCGGTCGACTTGCTTTCCGCCAGCAGCGCATCGCCCTGCTCCTTCGTCAAAAGGTTCTCCGTGAGGAGCAGGTCGAGCAGGGTGGTCTCCGGTGCGATCTGTCGTTGTGTCGTCGTGTCTTCCATGGGGCGTTACTGGGCGCGGAACGGGTTCGGATTGCCCCCCGTATTCGTGTTCAGGTTCGTCGAGGTCGGCGAACCGTCGAGGTAGTTGCGGAGCTGCTTGAACTGCTCGCTCTCATACACGTCCTCACCGAACGTCGTGTACGTCGGGAGGTCCCTGCCGCTCCTGATGCCGCCGATGCCGGTGTCCGTGCTCGGCACGCCCTTCGGGAGGAACATGACGAGCGCGACGATGCCGCCGACGATGATCACGCCGAGGAGCACGAACTGCATCGTCGTCTTCTTCGCATCGCGTTTTTGTACGAGTGCCATAGGGAGTGGTTACTTCGTGGTCGCCTGGTCGAGGTAGTAGGTCTTCAGCTCGAACGATACCGAGGGTAGTTCCTGCGCGGTTTGCGCCCCCGCGGCCGCAGAGGCCGGCGAGTACGAGATCGAGCCGAGGTCGAAGATGCGCATGCTCTGCTCGATCGTCATCAGGAGCTTCTTGTACGAATCGTAGTCCCCGGGACCCGCCATCGTGAGCGAGACGTTGATGACCTTGACCGTTCCGCTCGGGGACGCGATGGTGTTCGTCGTCGGGGTTGTGCCCGCGGTACCTCGTGCTCCGGCCGCCGCTGGGGCGCTCGGCGCTCCCGCCGTGACCGCCGTCCCCTTGCTCAGCGCCATCGACACCACGCTCATACCTGCCTGCTGCGACAGCGCCTGCAGCGTCAGGAACAGCTTGCTGTTATCGATCGTGGTCGGCATGATGTCCTCGATCTTCACCGGCTGCGCCGCACTCACCTCGCGGTACTTGTTGACCATCGCGCTCACCCGGGAATGGTACGACTGCCGGTTGAACAGCTGGTCCTCGGCGTTCTGGTAGGCGAGCACGCCCACGATCTTCACGTCCTCGAACTGCGGGCGGATGAGCTGCATATACCCGATCGCACCGATCAGGACGACGACGACGATCAGCACGTACCGGAAGTAGGTCGTGAGCAGCGCCGTGAGCGGTTTCTTGATATAGGAAGGGAGTTTCATGGTGTTGTCGTTGACGGCGTATCGATCGGACGGTAGAACACGCTCGGATTGAACACCAGGTCGATCACGAAGCTGTACGTCTCGCCCCTCTGGTCCCGGGTGATCGTGTCGATCGCGGCGGATTGGACGAGGGTCGGGGCGTTCTGATAGACCGCGAGCTGTGCGAGCACGGTCTCGAGATCGGGCGCCATCCCGGTCAACGACACCGTCCCGCCAAGGTCGAGCGAGATACCGGAGGGATAGATGACGTCCGGAAGCGTATACTGCTGGAACGTGCCGAGGAACTGCGTCCAGTACACGTGCTGGTTCAGGAGCTGGCGGAGCACATCGTTCTGCGCCTTGTAGGCGATCGCGAGGCGCTGGTCCGGTTCGAGCGCCTGTATCCTTCCGATCATCTGGTTGACCTCGGCGGTCTTCTCGGTCGTCTTCTTGACCTGCGTCTCCTTCCAGAGGAGGAGCGAGACGTCGACGATGCCGACAAGGAGCACCGCTGCGGCCGCGACGAGCCCGAGGGTGATCAGTTTCTTCCTCGGGTTGAAGGACTCGTCGAACTCCTCGGTGAGCAGGTTCACGCCGCCGTAATCCTCGCTGTCAGCGTCGGGCTTCTTCTTGTCCGCCTGCTTCTGCGGTGCTAATTTCGCGACATCGTGCGGCGGCACGGGCGGCGCAGGGCGCAGCGTCGAAGCCGGCGGCAGGTTCGCCCGTTGTGCAATGACCGGAGGAACGGCGGGCGGTCGTACGGGCGGCCTCAACGGCGCCCCTTCCATCGGGGGTTGTGCCTGCGGAACGGCGGGCGTCGCAGCACGCGGGGTCGGCGTCATGTCCTTCGACGATCCGGCCGGCGGCTGGACGATCCTCGAGGCGACGGGTCCGGGCGGGCGGGGTTCTGCCTCAGGACGCCGCGCCATCAGCACCGTATCGGGCACATCGATATCGGCGAAGATGTCGTCGGGGTCCTTCTTGATCTCGCCGATCTTAGGGGGCGGCGTCGGTTTCGGTGTGATCGTCTTCTTCCCCTTCGGCGTTCTCGAAAAGAGCGACTTGAGCCACAACACCGGACCCGACGGCTTCATGAGCGGACGGTCGCCTTTTTTCCCGTCTTCCACCTTCGAATACTGCAGCGGAGCGGGGGGCGTCCTTTTCGTCGTCGACGGATCCCCGTCCGGCGTCTTCGTGTCATCGATGAGGTTGATGTCCGGCATGGTCGTTTACGGCGTTACGATCTCGCGCATCCCGAGCCCGACCGCGACGGCGAACCGCGGGCCGATCTCGTCGAGCGCGGGTTTCAGATCCAGCGGATACATCGTCCGCGCCCACGGGTCGCCGATGAACACCCGCATGTTGAGCGTGGTCGCGAGGTACTCGGGCAGGTTCACGAGGAACGACGAACCGCCGGCGAGCACGATCTTCTCGATCGGCTTCTCGGCCTGGTTCCTATAGAGGTTCATGACGTAGCGCATCTCGTTCACGATCGAGTTGATGACGAATTCGACGGCGCGCGGTACCTGGCCGGTGCCGCCGTCCTGGATGCCCATGCCGACGTCGCGCTTGAACTGCTCGGCGCGCTGCATATCGACGTTCAGGCTGTTCGCGATCGCCTTCGTGACCGACTCGCCGCCCACGTCGATCGAACGGTTGATGAGCGGGATGCTGTTCACCACGATGGTGATGGTCGTCACGACGGCGCCGATGTCGACGACCATGAACACGCCGGACTCGCCGCCGAAGAGCGAGCGCTCGAGCGCGAACGATTCGGTCTCGAGGCTCTCGAGCTTCAGCCCGGCGACCTTGAAGATGTCGATGTACCGCTTTACGATGCTCTTCGGCGCGGCCGTGAGCAATACGCGGAGGTTCTTCGGCCCGCGCTCGTCGTCGCCCTTCCTCTTCTCGGACGCCTTGCCGGGATTGTCGCCGCTCAGGATACCCGCCGAGCCCTCCTTGAGGATGCGCCAATCGAGCACCATCTCCTCGATGGGCATCGGGACGAACTTCTTCGCCTCCCAGCGGACCGCCGCGAAGAGGTCCTTCTTCGGCATCACCGGCAGGCTCACGATCGAAGAGAACACGACGAAGCTCGGCAACGCCGTGATGACGCGGTCGACGGTCGTCCGCGTCTGCTTCACGAGGTTCTGTATGGTCGTCGACAGCATCGCCTGCTCCTGCGGCGTATCGAACTTCAGGATGCCCGCTGGCCGATCGACGAATCCGTAGGTCGTAAGCTTCGGACGTCCCCCGTCATTCCGCAGTTCGACCAGCTTTACGCTGGAGGTACCGATGTCGATACCGAGATATGACGATCTTTTTCCCTTAAAAAGCGCCATGGCGTTCGCTCCACATCAAGGGTTTTTGTTTTCTAAAAACCATGGATATAGTATAGCACAAAAAAACTTGTATGTCTACCCATATTTCACAAGGGTATTCTGCTGAAATAGGCGGATTCTTTCGATGGTCGTTCATGGAACTACCGGATCATTGTCCGACGCTCTGGATGCTCATGACACCCGTCGCCAGCGAGGAGAAGCCCGGCGGCGTGTTCGTCTGCAGGCGGCCGTCGAAGATGACGAGCTCCGCCGGCTCCGAAACACCCGCGCTCCCGTAGTACTCCCGCTGGAACTCGAACTTCGAGGCGACCATCGAACCGCTCACGACCAGCTGCAGGTCCGGCGGGTTCGATGCCACCACGATGTTCTTGCTGGTGAAGAACGTGCCGCTCAGGTACGAGACGGAGGCCTGTACCGTGATGTCGCCCTTGACGAGGAACCCGACCGACGGGAGCATCCTGACCGAAGCGAGGGAGCCGCTCGTGCCGTACTCGACGTTCGCGCTCACGATGAGGTTGCCGTCGACGACGATGGTCCCGGAGCCGTTCTTCGTACCGGGCATCAGGCGGAAGTCCCTGTCGATGGTGAGGTTGCCCGTCACATGCAGCACGCGGCCGTCGAGCTGCACCTCGCACGGCTTGCCGCACTCGCTCGCGTTGAAGAACGCGGAAAGGTTGTTGTTGTCGTTCCTCTTGACCACGACGTCGCCGTACTTGTTGTACGTCGTGCTGCCGACAGTCTTCGCGACAGCCGCGATCCCGTCGATGTCGATCGAGCCGATCTGCGTCGTGTACCTGTTCTCGGCGGTCGGCATCGGATAGACCGTCGCGTTCTCCTGTCGGAACGGGTCGCTCGCCGCTCCCGCGGTCGAGGCGGACGTGCAGAAGTTCGTGATGGTCCCGACGGCGACCAGCCGGTAGGTCGCGTTGCAGAGGTTCGTCGACAGTCCGATGCCGCCGGGGTACCCGGGCGCCTTGCTCGTCGACGGGCTGCCGATGTCGCCGCCCGAGTAGATGTCGCCGTACCTCGTCTGGAGGAACTGCTTCCCGCCGATGCGCACGTTGCTGAAATCGATCCACCCGACGTCGTGGCTGTACGCGAACCCGCTGAAATCCTTCGTATCGGCGTAGTCGATGGAAACGCCGTAATCACTGCACATAGCACACTGCCTGCATTGCGCCCCAGGGATGCAATCCGGATCCGTGGCCATGTTGAAACAATACCCACCATCACTGAAGTTAAATCCGAATTCCGAGCACGTTCCTTGCCCACTGGTACAGTCTTCATTGTTGGTGCAGAACGTATCGGGTGCCAGCGTGCATCGTTTGAGTGCGCACCCGTCACATTCGTTGCATGAACTGCCCGACGTCGCAGGGCGACGCGCATCCTCGTCATACCAGGTACAGATCTTGCAGGTCGATCCCGGGATACCGGTACCGGACGGAGCACCTGCCTGGGTGCAATCCTTGCACTGCATGAGGGAATCGGCCGATTTGGTCGAAGAACCGGTCGCGGAGAACTTCACCCACCCGACGGTGTTGTTGCAGATCGTTTCATCGTAGGTGCTCGTGCATGTTTCCCACGACGCTGCGTTCTTGTATGAACAGGTATTGCCCGTGCCGCAATCGGCTGCCTTGAAACAGGACTTCGACTCGTCGTTCGTGCATACGCCGAGCTGGAGCCTCCCCCATCCGGTCACCTGGTTTGTCTCCGCGTCGAACACGGCGAGCGGCGCGGGCGATGCGAGCGACTGGTACGGTGCGGCCGGCGGGTTGCCGGTGACGCTCCGGTCGAACGACAACCACCCCGCCGACTTGCACGCCGCCGGGTTCTCGCTGCAGCTCACGACGCACTGCTTGTCGTCGGCGCACTTGAACCCCTGGTTCTTCGCGCAGGTCCCGTAGCACTGGCTCGTGTTGTTGCACAGGCGTGCGGTATTGCCTATGCAAAAGGTGAACGTCCTGGTCGAGTCTTGTTCGCAAAGCGCCGGTGTTGCCGCAAGACAATGCCACTCCGGATTCTTCGCCGTGCATACGCTGTCGCTCGTGCAGGGTAACGTCAGGTCGCCGCTGCAATAACGCGATGCATTTGGTCTGGTGATCAGGTCCTGGCACGGGCCGAAATCCGCCTTTTCCGCGGGATCGCGGTTGCCGAGCCACGCGCTGCCGGTGATCGCACTGATGCACCTCCCGCATCCGTCGGGCATCGCGCCCGTCGTGCAGGAGAGCGACACGTTGTCCCTGCAGACGCCCTTCGTGTCGGGATCGCTCACGTTCACGCCGTACGACGAGGGCTGCGACTGGCAGGTGCCGAGGTTGCCGCAGTTGAAGTCGATCCACCCGAGCGGATCCTTCCCTTCCTCTGTCGAGGTGCCCATCCACCCCCATCCGCTGACGTTACCCGGGTTCATCGCGAGGAGCGTGATCAGGTCCTCTGCCTCACCCGGCTTCTTGTTGCCGACCACCCAATAATGGAACGGATCCGGCGCTGTGACCGAATATAAATTCGCGTCCACTGTCGTCATCCGCTGGTCCGTCCATGATTCCGATGATGTGATGAGATCGATCGACCCGCGGACCATCGTACCGCCGTCGCCGACCGCGAGCAGGTCGACCGCGTCGATGTCGGCTACGGCCGCGCTGTTCACCATCGTGACCTCGATGTCCTTGCAGAACACCTGCGCGCCGACGTCCGCGTAGCACTCGACGACGAGGGTCTGGCTCCCGTCGTCCGCGACCCTGACGCCGTACCTGTCCTGCTGCTGCTTCGAGAGCGTCAGGCTGAACTGCTGCCAGCCGGCGTCGTCCCCCTTGGCCATGACGCTGCAGTACCCGTCCGTTCCGCATTCGCTGTTCGTGGTACACGTCGTTCCCGTAGAGTTGCTGCAGTACCCCTTGCCGGAGACACCGTCCACCGTGCCGACGACGCCATACGAGGGATCGGTCAGCAGCGTATTGACGTCGTATCCGCAGTTACCGCCGTTCTTGCACGACACCCGAACGCCGGCGTGCGGCGCCGCGCGCAGTCTCGGGTCGTCGGGCTGATAGCAGGACCCGGTGTAGCCCGCCGTGCACACCGGAAAGTAGTTCGGGAAATCGACCTTGTAGGACCCGGTAACCCGGTAGGTCGCGCCGGGGATGTTCGAGAACGGCACCTCCTGCGTGATCGACGTGCTGTTGTTCGGTTTTTCCGCCGACATGATGTTATCAGAAGGCACATCGGACCACGCCGACCAAACTGATCCGTCGTAGGTCCTCCACTGGAGCCCGAGCTCGGAACCGGTACCGTCAGTATACTTTGACGACAGCGAACACACGCCGTAGTTTTGCCCATCCACGATGCAATCCGAAGTGCTCCAGCAGGGACGCGTCGACGTCACGTTGTTGAGCACGCACATGCCCGGAAAATTGTACGGGTTGTTGACTAGGTCGTTAACCGCGACCTTGTACTGGAGCTGACAGGAACCACTGCCGCTCGTACATTCAGCGGTTCGTGGACCCGGGACAGCAACACCGGACCCTACATCACTATCGCACGGCTTTCCGCTCGCTGATCCGCCGACGCACCACGACTTGTTGACGCACGTACCACAGGAACGATTGTTCACGCACGACCTCCCGGCGCTCGAACCGTTTATGCACTCCGCTGCGTTCACCTGGTAGTACTGGATGACGAACGGATACCAACCGGACGGAACGACCCCGCAGGGCGAACCGTTACACTGTCGAGTGTCATAGCAAGACATTCCGGCCGCAGTTCCACCGGTACACTCCTTGCTTATGACCCCCGTACCGGTAAAACTGACCGTCGGGGTCGTCGCGTAGTTCACCTCGGAGTTCCCGTTCGGCGTAACGAGCTTCGTCGACGTCGTCGACTGCTGGCACAGGCCTGTCTTCCCGACCTGACAGGTTCCGTCCGGACAATCTGCGTTCGCATCAGGCGTGACGCCCGATTGGTACGTACTGTACTGGATGCACCCGAGGCCGTCCCTTGAACCTCCGCTGCACACCCCCAACGGCTGGCATTTCCCGGATATGGACTGTCGGTACGTAGCCGGCCCGCAATCATCGTCGATCTCGCATCTCGTAGAGGCCTTCTCGGACGGATTTTCACAGAATCCCATGAGACATTCCGAATCGTCGAAGCAGTTCGCCTTGACGCTCGAGCTGCAGGTCGGCGTCTTCGGGCTGACGCACCCATTGTCAAAGCCCGGGACGTCGCCGCACTGGTCGTCAGACGTGCATTCGTCCGTGAGGCACGTTCCGCCCGTCTCGTCGCACTCCCCGGTTTCGAGGGTGCAGATGATTTCAGGATCGGTGCTGCAGCGCCCGACCTTGCAGGTCGAGGGACCCTTCGGACACTGCGCCAAAATTTGGGTCAGATCGTTCACGCAAATCGCCGGTTGCGCACAATCGGTCTTCGTTGTACATACCTTTCCTGCCTCAGATCCTGTGCAGATCTTCTGCGTGATCGATGCAGTGCATATACCTCCATTGTTGCTGCCGCCGACGCAGTACCGCTGGGGTACATTGCGGCACTCGCCGGGACTGAACGCAGCGGTCAACGGCGGGTTGACCGGCCACGCGCCGGTGTTGACCTGGTTCGGATACTTCGTGCCGCGACACACGCCCGGCGGCGCGCAATCGGCGTCGCCGTTGGCGTAGTTGCATACTTTACCGTCATCCGTACCGCCGTAGCAGAGCGTCGCCTTGTCGTTCGCCAGGTCCTGTTCGATGTACAGTTCCGCCTTTCCGTTGGGACTGACCACGCGGAACTGGTAGGGTTGTGACGGGGTTATCTTGAGCAATCCCTTGATGCTTGCCCCGAGTAGGTTGGGACCGGACGTAAAAATATAACCAAAAGGGAACAATCCTCCCCGCGTCTCGTGATACAGGGCCCACTGTTTCAGCAATCCGGTCGAAGCATCCTGTTCCCGTAATTGCAGTGTATAGGTCGGCAGACCCTGCTGCACTTCGAAATAACTTGCGTACGGATAGACCCCCTGAAAACCATTACCTGTTTGAAAAACGTAACGTCCGGTCGCGGAAAGGTCCCTCGAATGCGACCCCGGCTGCCATGTCGTACCGACGTAGATGTTGCCGCCGGATCCGTTCGGGATGAGCGCCGAAGGGGTCATGAGGATGCCCCTGTCACGGACGTTGTAGTACTCGCCGTTGACCCGCCACCCGTCCGGAACGCGGTTCAGGTACCCGCTGGTCCGCTGGTCCGCGAAAAAATCACCGTTCTTGATGAGGTCCATGTTCGCGCCAGCCTGCCGTCGGGCGACGGCGAGCGACCTGATCGACTTGTTCGGCGCCCCTGTATACTGCGTCGTGAACGCATTGACCGTGGCTGCCTCATCGTACCGGTACACGTTCCCGTTCTCCGCGCCGAGCCACACCACGGACCTGAGCGGTTCGTTCGGCTTCGACGCATCGCTCCGCAGCACCGCGGCCACGCTCGTGAACTTCACACCGGGTTCCGATCTCACCGACGCGTAGCCGCCTTGGTTGGTCCACTTCCATATCCTTCCGTCGTTGCCGAGGTACCCCGAGATCCATCCATGATGGTCGTCGATGAAGTGTATGTCGGTCACGTTCGCGCCGCCAAGAGTTGCAGTAATTGAGTCCTGACCCCAATATGATCTTCTCATGAGGGCTGTGCCGGTCGAATTTTGTATGAACTGCTCGCCGTAGTACAGCATGGTTCCAACGCCGCCGACCGCATCACCGCCGACATGCACGTTGTAGTTCGTGTTCGCGCTCACGGTCTTGAGGTCACTGGTCGTCCACTCAGTGCAGTCATCCCCGTTGTTCTGGAGAAGCTCCGCATCGAGACATGATCGCTCAGGGTTCGAACCGATCAGCCGCATCTCCGGCCGCCACGCCCCGGTGTAGGGGCTCAACCGGTAGATCGCGCCGTCGTCGCCGACCGCGAACGCGATCGTGCTCCACTGGCCCCAGGTACCGGTACCGTCCTCGTTCACGTAGCGGATGAACCGTGCCCCGTCGACCGCGCGGAGCACTGGGATGTCCGTATCGAAGGCGATGCGGGTCCAGTACGAACCGGTGTAGTGCAGGATAACGCCCCTGCCGGTACCGACGCCTCCATCAGTCGCGGTCTCCCCGACCGCCCACGCCTCGTACGTCCTCTGGTCGCCGTTATAGATGCTCTTGATGCCGTACAGGTTGACCGGGTCGCCGATCGGCGAACCCAACTTGATGAACTCGCCGGCGCGGCCGCTCGACGGCACGACGACCGCGAGCAGCACCCCGACCGCGAGCAATCCCATCTTCAACGCACCGTTCAGCATCCGCGCCCAAAGGGCCGGAGCGGCAAGGAAGCGGAGCGGGGATCTCATTGATGGCATCATGGGAGTGCGGTCAGGACCGTACAGCGGCTCGTGCCGTAGGGCATCGTCGTACAGAGGCAGACGCCTCCGTCGCAATTCCCGACGAAATACGTATCGACGCCGTCGAGCGTATCCGCATCGACGCCGCCGCCGGAGTACATGTTGTCTTTAGTCCACGCGAGCTTGTAGAGGGCCGGGGTCGTATGGCACGCCTCAGCGGTCGACCCGCAGAGGTACAACTTGGTCACATCGAGATCGCCGAGGATGGTGACGTTCGAACCGTTGAAATCGGCCGCGTACCTCGCTGGATTGCTGTTGTCGACGAGGAGCGCCTGGAAATCCCGGTCCGCGGAGTACAGCGAGAGCCCGGCGACACCCGTATCGTTGACCTGCTGCCGGTCGATCGTGAGGCCGATGTTCTGTTCGTTCGGCGTCAACGTCGTCTTGTCCTGCTCGTTCTGCACCGTCATCCAATGGTCGGGGTACGGCCACGTCGTCCGCGCATCGCCGTTGCCGAGCGTGATGGTCCCGGCGACGTCCATCTTGCCGGTCAGCAGCAGGTTCGACGTGCCGTCGACGTTGCCGACGAACCTCGTACCGGGCTGCCCGCCGTTCGGACGGAGGTAGATATCGCCCGTCGAGATGATCTCGTTGCCGTTGTTGCCGATCTCCATGACGCTGTGGCCGTCGCCGCCCGGCGCGATCGTCAACACGCCGCCGGTGATCGACAGCACCTCGATCGCGTTCCTGGTG